>CAZKWM010000164.1:0-5534 GCA_964556405.1 uncultured Methanotrichaceae archaeon
CTGGACCTCTTCAAGGGCAGCACCGACATCTGGAAGAGGCTCCTTGCCGAGGACTTTGATGGCGAGGGCGTGAGGGTAGGCATAAGCCTAGACGAGGAGAGAGGGGAGACGGATGAGCCCGTGACCGCCGATATACGGAGGCTCATACGCTGTCCGGGCAGCCTTCATGGCGGTTCTGGTTTCCGTGTAACGCCCTTGACCGTCACCACTCTGGAGGATTTCGATCCCTTGAACGATGCCGTGGTCTTCGGGGAGGAGCCCGTCTCCATCCGTGTAACCAGGCCCTTCAAGACCGAGGTTTTAGGGGAGCGCTATAACCTTTCCGAAGGTCCTTTGAAGATACCCATGGGCGTGGCGATCTTTCTCATGGCCCGTGGGGTCGCCGAGTTTAGGTAGAGCTTAAGTAAAGCTTTTGATCGATGATTCTCTAACTTAGGTATCGACGGCTGGGATGGAATTGGACCTATCTAACACCCTGAGGGATGAGAGAAAATCCGCTGAGCTTCAGACCCTGGATAAAAACTTTTATGAGCAGGTTGGAACCTACCTGGACGGGCTTGAGGCGGAGCTCTCGGAGATGGCTGATCCCTATCGCGTGGAGGCCCAGATTCTCCAGGACGCCTTGAAGAGCGAAAGAAACAGCTTAAGCAAGCTCATAGACCAGAGGATGAGAAAGATCGTCCGGGGCGCTTTGAGGATCGCCCTCTCCAACTCCAAGAAAGGCGCCCTTAAGGGCCTGACCGAGGAGGAGGAGCAGATTCACGCCGAGATGATATCTGCCATCCTCAAGGGTCGCGAGATGATAAAGTCCCATGTGGAGCGCATCGAGAGCGTAAAGGACAACTCCTATGAGAAGGACGGAACCGAAAAGCCTTTAACGGTCCGGAAAGATATATCTCAGGAATACGAGATTGTGCGGCTGCTGGATAGCATTCCAACCTTCGTAGGAGTAAACGGGAAGCACTACCTCCTCTTCAAGGATGACGTGGTGGCCCTCCCTGCTGTTCACGCCAGAAATCTGCGTAACAAGAGTTTAGCTGACATAGTCGAGATCAAGAGATGATTTAAGTGAAGATGCCAAAGCAGGTTAAAGCTCATTGCCCCTTCTGTAACAAGCACACTTCTCAGAACGTGGAGCGGGTGAGGAAGGGAAGGGAATCCTCCATGACCCATATCAAGAGGCAGAGGCTTCTGCGAGCCAATGGGATAGGTAATCAGGGTAAGTTCTCCAAGGTTCCCGGTGGCGACAAACCCACCAAGAGATTGAACCTTCGGTATAGATGCACCGTCTGTAAGAAGGCCCATAACCGCGCTGGATTCAGGGCCGGCAAGTTCGACCTAGTGGAGGGATAAAGCTTGGCTAAGTTTCTGAAAGTTAAGTGCAACGACTGCGGAAATGAGCAGATAATCTTTGCCAATGCCGCAACCGTGGTAAAGTGTCTGGTCTGCGGAAGGACCCTGGCTGAGCCCAGGGGCGGAAAGGCAGAGCTTAAGACCGCCTTGGTGGAAGCCCTCGAGTGAGCTCGATGCAGCGTGAGGGCTGGCCCGAACCGGGCGATCTGGTGGTCTGCACCGTCTCTCAGGTAGTGGACTTTGGGGCCTTTGTCACCATGGATGAGTACGAGGGAAAGCAGGGGCTCATCCATATCTCTGAGGTGGCCAGCGGCTGGATCAAGTACATCAGGGACCACGTTCGCGAAGGCCAGAAGATCGTCTGCAAGGTCCTAAGCGTGGACAGGGCCAGGCACCACATAGACCTCTCTTTGAAGGACGTCAATGAGCACCAGAGGCGCGAGAAGATCCAGGAGTGGAAGGCAGATCAGAAGTCGGGCAAGTGGCTGCAGATGGCCTATGACGGAAGGCCCGAGGACCTGAAGCACGTAGCCGATGTCCTGGTTGCCAATTTCAACAGCCTCTACCTGGCCTTCGAGGAGGCAGCCGTGGAGGGCTCCAACGCCTTTAAGGACATGGGCCTGACCGAAGAGGACGTACGCCTCCTAGAGACGCTGGCCAAGGAGAACGTGAAGATCCCCAGTGTTGAAATCTCGGGGTACGTGGACATGACCTCCCCGGCTCCTGACGGCATAGAGGTCATAAAGAAGGCCTTGAAGCAGGCCAAGCGCATCAAGGACAAGGATGTCACCCTGACGATGACCTATGTGGGCGCTCCCAGGTATAGGCTGCACGTGACGGCCCCCGACTACAAACACGCCGAGTCTGCTTTAAAGAAGTCGGCCCAGTCCGTGATTAAATATATGGAGCAGCACGGCGGCGAAGGGACGTTTTTAAGAGAGGCATGAGATCCAAGATACTCAAGTGCACAGCCTGCGGCCAGTACACCCTCAGGGATGAATGCCCCAGGTGCAGGGCCTCCACTGTCACCACAAAGCCTGCCAGGTTCTCCCCGGAGGACCCCTACGGCAGGTATCGCAGAGCGCTAAATCAAAGCGCTAAAGCTGAGAGGCTAGATGAAAGAAACCTTAGTTCGTAGGCTGAAAGAGGTTCCTCTTAGGGATCCCATAATGGTCGAAGGCTTACCTGGAGTAGGCCATGTAGGTAAGCTGGTGGCAGACCACATAGTGGAGGAGCTCAAGGCTGAGAAGATCATGGAGATCTACTCTCCTCACTTCCCGCCCCAGGTGATGGTGAGGGAAGACGGCACTGTCAGGCAGGTCAGAAATGAGGTTTATGCTTACAAAGGCAAGGACGGAGAGCCTGACCTTCTCATACTGATAGGCGACTACCAGAGTGCCACCAACGAGGGCCACTACGAGCTCACAGGGGTCTTTCTGGACCTGGCCCAGGAGATGGGAGTAAAGAGGATCTACACCCTGGGCGGCTACGGCATAGGCCAGTTCGTGGATAAGCCCACGGTCCTGGGAGCGGCGAACGACCTAGCCCTGGTGGAGGAGATGAAAGGTCTAGGCGTGGTCTTCCAGGAGAATGAGCCCGGCGGGGGAATTGTCGGCGTAAGCGGCCTTCTTTTAGGCCTTGGAAGGCTTAAGGGAATCGATGCCGTCTGCCTCATGGGCGTCACCAGCGGATACCTGGTGGACCCCAAGTCTGCCCAGGAAGTCCTCAAGGTTCTATCCAAGGCCCTCAAGGTCAGCGTGGGCATGCAGGCCTTGGAGGATAGGGCCACGGAGATGGAGAAGATCATAAGCAAGCTCCAGGAGATGGAGAAGGCTCAGATGCCTTATGAGTGCGTCGGGGGCGAAGAGGATCTCAGGTACATCGGATGAGATTTGGGCTTCTTCTCAGCAGCTCTTGAAGCTGGCTGAGAAGGCCGGGGCACAGGAGGCCGAGGTCTTTGGATTCGTGGGACGCTCGACCGACGTCGACCTGCGTAAGGATGAGGTGGAGCTGGCCAGCGAGAGACTTCACAGGGGTCTTGGTCTTAGGGCGGTGGTTAAAGGTGCCGTAGGATTTTCCAGCACCAATGACTTCTCTCAGCTCCAGTTTGTGGCTGAGAGCGCCGTTAGATCTGCTAGGGCCAGGGGCGGCGATGAGGCCTGGCGGTCTCTTCCGGGGCCAAAGCCTGTGACGAGGCCCGAGGGCATTATAGATCCTGCTTTGAAGAAGATGGGTCCCGAGGACTGCCTGGAGATGGCGGAAAGGATGCTCTCTGGCTGCAGGGAGATCTCTGGTGCTGATCCCACTTCAGGTGGAGTATCCTGCTCTTTTGGAATCGAGTTTATACTGAACTCCCACGGCATAGAGCGCCAGGAGGAAGGGTCGGCCATGCACGCCTCTCTGGAGGCTGTGGCCAGGGGCCCTGGAGATGAGAACGCCACGGGAAATGAGTTCTGTACCTCTCGTTCCCTGAGGCCTGGTCTTGAGTCCGTGGGAAGGACCGCTGCCGAGATGGCTAGGACATCCCTGGGTGGCATCAAGGCCGAGACCGGAACCGTAAACGTTCTGCTGAAGCCCATAGCTTTCGTGGATCTCATGGAGTACACCTTTATCCCTGCCATCTCCTCTGATAATGTCCAGAAGGGAAGGTCCCACCTGGCCAGCCGTGTGGGCCAGGCGGTGGCATCTGAGTGCCTGAGCATCGTCGATGATGGCCTCCTTCCAGGAGGCATGGGGACATCGGCCTTCGATGGTGAAGGTGTGCCTTCCCAGAGGACCCCCGTGGTGGAGGGCGGGATCTTAAAGGGATTCCTTTACGACAGCTACACCGCGGGCAAGGCTGGGATATCTTCCACAGGCAGCGCCGTCAGGGTTGGTTATACAGATGTCCCGAGGGTCGGTATAAGGAACCTGGTCATAAGCTCTAGGGAGCCCATCGATCTCCTGGCTGAGGCCAAAGGAATACTGGTCAATGGTGTCATAGGCGCCCACACAGCTAACCCCATATCAGGCGACTTCTCTGTGGAGGCCAGAAACGCTTTCTATGTGGCCCCTGGGGAGGTTCCAAAACCCATACGCTCAGCCATGCTGGCTGGAAATATGTTCGAGCTCCTCAAGGACATGATGGTGGGCACTGACGTCAGGGCTATTGGGCCTGTGGTGACGCCGACTATAGGCCTAAAGATGAAAGTGGTGGGGAGTTAATCGAGGTTAAGTTAGTCGAGGTTAGTCAAACCAGCTGTTACTAACATTAACACCTGGCTGGCTGACATCCACCTATTTAATATCCGATTAGCTAACAGATAATTAGTGGATAGCTGAAAACTAAACAGATAGTCAATTCAGAGGGATTCATGGTTGTAATAGGAGGCCCCTCCTCCCAGCTTCTGGCAGGGAGGGTGGCGGCTATTTTAGGAGAGGAGCTGGCCATGGCTGATTACAAGGTATTCCCCGACGGGGAGGCCTACAGCCAGGTGGCCACAGCCCTTGGTGATGAGGTTACTGTAATTCAGTCAACGCCCACGGACAGGGATATCATCTATCTCATGCAGCTTCTGGACATATGCCAGGGCAAAAAAATCTCATTGGTAATACCCTACTTCGGCTACGCCCGGCAGGACAAGATCTTCAAGTCCGGGGAGCCAATGACCGCGAGAGCGGTGGCCCATGCATTGAACCCCTTCCTAGGCGAGGGAAGCAGGGTTTACACCATCAACATCCATGCTAGGACGGTCCTGGACCACTTCAAGCCCTGGTCCCAGAACCTGGATGCAACCCTCCTCCTATCCCAGGCCCTAGCCAGGATGGACCTCATGAAGCCCGTGGTGATATCGCCCGACAAGGGCGCTGTCCTCATGGCCCAGGAGGCAGCCAAGGGCCTTGGAGCTGAGTGTGATTATCTGCAGAAAACCAGGCTTTCTGGAACTGAGGTCTCCATGGCTCCTAAGGAGATCAATGTCTCAGGAAGAGATGTGGTTATAGTGGATGACATGATCGCCACCGGTGGGACCATGGCCACGGCCATATCCATGCTCAAGGCCCAAGGTGCAGTCATGGTTTTCCTAGCGACGGTTCACCCGGTGCTGACCGGAAATGCCCTCATAAAGCTCTACAGGTCTGGTGTGGAGGCAGTGGTGGCGACGGATACCTTGGACAAAGGCGTATCTACCGTCTCAGTGGCC
>CAZKWM010000165.1:0-5504 GCA_964556405.1 uncultured Methanotrichaceae archaeon
TTAAAGCGATTCAGCTATCCATCGCTCTTCCAACGCTGCCTTCAGCTCCTCCAGCTTGACAGGCTTGCTTATGTAATCGTTCATTCCTGCAGCCATGCAGGTCTCTCTGTCACCTTTAATGGCATGAGCGGTCATAGCTATGATGTAAGGTTGATTTATGGGCATAGCCCTGATACGCTTGGTGGCCTCCAGGCCGTCCATCTCAGGCATCTGAACATCCATGAGTATCAGGTCGTAATGCCTGAGCTTTAAGGCCTCTAAAGCCTCCAAGCCATTAGCTGCCAGATCTGCCCTGTATCCCAGGCGCTTAAGCATCTTATTGGCCACCTTCTGATTGACGGCGTTGTCCTCGACCAGGAGTATGCGCATGGTCTGGATATCCTTGGGGTAAAGAAGCTCCGGCCGGCTAGTCCGCCTAGCTCCCTGATCCATTACGACAGGACAAGCCTCAGTGGTTATAGAAAAGTGAAAAATCGATCCCTCTCCTATCTTTGACTCCGCCCATATATTCCCACCCATGAGCTTAACCAAGCGCTTGCTTATGACCAGGCCCAGGCCCGATCCTCCGTACTTCCTGGTGATGGAGGCGTCAACCTGGGAGAAGGATTGGAAGAGCCTTTCCAGCGATTCGGAAGAGATCCCAATCCCCGTATCCTTCACCGCGAAGTGGACCTCTATGATGTTTCCTTTTTTAAGGTAGGAGACCTGGACCGATATGCTCCCGTGATCTGTGAACTTGACGGCATTGGAGAGAAGATTGGCTAGAACCTGTCTGAGCCTGGTGACATCCCCTATCACTACAATAGGTACGCCTGGCTCCAGGGAGCGCGAGATCTCTAGGCCCTTCTTGGAGACCTCATTAGCCACCAGGTCTAGGGATGCATCCACGCACTCGGCTAGGTTGAAGGCCTGCCTCTCTAGGTCGAGCTTTCCCCCTTCTATCTTGGATAAGTCAAGGATATCGTTGATAATGGCCATGAGGGCCTCTCCGCTGTTGCGGATGGTCTCTATGCAGTCCTCCTGTTCAGGCGAAAGCTCAGTATCCAGAAGGATGCCGGTGAGGCCAATGACCGCATTCAGGGGGGTGCGGATCTCGTGGCTCATATTAGCCAGAAATTCCGACTTAGCCCTGGTTCCCATCTCAGCAGCCTCCTTGGCCTTGAGGAGATATGTCTCAGCCAGCTTTCTATCGGTGATGTCGTGACCCTGGGCAATGGTTGCCACAACCTTGGTCTTGTCCTTATCGTAAATGGTCGCCGAGTTCCAGAGGACTATGCGCCTGCTACCATCGGATCTGAGGATGGGGATCTCCACCGCTTCCCAGAACTCCCCAAGAAGAGCCCTATGAAGGTGATCCATGGATATCCCTCTGCTCTCGGGTGGAAAGAGAATATCAAGAGGCTTTCCCAAGACCTCGGCGGCGCTGTAGCCGGTCAGCCTCTCAAAGGCCCTGTTGAACCTAGTGATCTGAAAGAGTGGATTCCATACGAGGATGGGAGCACTGGCATGATCTATAAGGTTCTCCAGGTAATCCTTGGTCTCCCTCAAGGCATCCTCTGCCTTCTTGCGTACAATGGTTGCCCCTATGCTCCATGCCAGAGCCATGAGCAGGGATACCTCGCTTACGGTCCATAGGCGCTCAGAAGAGCAGTCGTCTAAGGATATGAATCCCCACAGCTTATCCTCAACGGTTATGGGAACTGCGACTGTGGAGATCACGCCAAAGGACTCCAAGACCTTCTTTTCAGTCTCTGGAAAATCCTTTACCAGGCCTCTGATGGGCGCTCCTGATAGGAAGGACTCATCCCACCTGACGAAGGACGATGAAGGTATGCTGATGGAATGGGGGGGATCCATGATGGGCTTTATGGAATCTCTGCACCACTCAAACCTGAAGCTAGCAGATACATCACCTATGGTCTGGCTTTCAAGGCTTTTGTTGAACTTGAAGATACAAGCCCTATCCGCTCCTGCCGAGACACCCAGTATCTTCAGAGCTTGGTTTACCCCAGCATCCAGGTCCGACGCCGTCAGAAGGATGTTTACCGCCGCAGCCACCCCTGCCAGGAGGCGATCTCTGCTCTCCAGCCCCTCCTGAGACTTCTTTTTCTCAGTCACATCCCTTATGGACTCTATGGATCCCATAAGCCGGCCCTCGGAGTCGTAAATGGACGATGCAGTTGCCGAGACGTAAGCGCCCTTGCCATCCCTGAGGGCAGGAACAAATACCTCGCTATATAGAATGTTATTCCTTTTTTCGACGCCTGGATAGAGAATCCTCAAATCCTCCTCTGGGCTGTCCACCCGATCTATGAGCATGGTCCTATGTTCGCCGTAGAAGGGCACGGCGTAAGCATACCTTCCCTTGCCCAGGATATCCTCCTTCTTAAGGCCTGTCATCTCCTCCATGGCCTTGTTCCAGGCAGTAACCCTTCCTTTAGTATCCACGGTGAAGGTGGCGTCAGGAAGGAACTCTATGGTGCCTTTGAGCTGCTCATATACTGCCCTCAAGTCCTCCTCGGCCTTCCACCTGGCTATGGCCCCGCCCATGGTCCCAGAGACGGCGATCAGTATGGATATGTCGTTCCAGCCCCAGACTCTCTCGCGCCTGCAGTCATCGAAGCCCACCAGGCCCCAAAAGCTGCCCTCTATGGTTATGGGAACTACCAGAAAAGATAGTACCCCAAGAGGCTCCATAAGGTCCTTGATACGGCTATCCGACTCTCTCACCAAGCCTTTGATGGTTTTGCCGTTACTTAGGGTCTCATACCATCCAGGAAGGGCGAGGTAGGGGATCTCCCGAGGCCTCTGTCTATATTTACCTGCCTCCTGACCGAGCTCATCCTTAATCTCATCCCTGATCCACTCGAACCTCAAAGAAATAGAGTGAGTTGGGCCTTTGGAACCTTTTGCCTCGGGCAGATTCTCGAAGAGGTAAACCCTATCCACATCTACAGAGATGCCCAGGATCTCCAGGGCATCCCTCATAGCGGTGTCCCTGTCCTCATTCACCATCATGTTCGCTGCCACGGCCACGCCGGCCAGGAGCCTATCTCTGATCTTTATCTCCTCTTCGGCACCCTTGGCTATCTGGGAGATAAGTTCACTGCCGGATGCGCTCTCAAAGCTCCGGTCCTCCGAGGTTGGACCTTCAGATGAACGCGGGCCTTTTACATCATCATTTCTGGGCCCTTCTGATCCAGCCGCACTATGGGTTAGAGCGCTTTTGGAGTTAACAGGGGGTTCATCGTCGATAGGTCTTCCAAGATCCCTCAAAGTCACAGCAGTGCATCCAGGATCATCTCCCATCTTCAGCTTGCTGACGTTGAACCAGAAGGCTCTATCTTTCATCCTCAGACGGCCCTGGCCGGAGATAATTCCACCTAAGATCATCTCCTCAAGATCGTCCTTTATATCTATGCCCAGGCCGATATCAATATCGATATCTCCAAAGATCTCAGAGCATCTCCTTCCTAAGGCCTCCTTACCTAGGATCATGAGACTCTCGGCGGCTGGATTTGCGTAACGCACCCTGGCCTTCTGGTCGAAGATTATGAGTGAATCTTTCATGGCCTCCAAAAAAGCCCTGCCAATCTCTTCTAGGTCCATGATCCCTCCAGAAGGACCGCTCTGATGGGAGATGCCTCTCCATCTTTGATCTTCAGAGGCAGGCATATCAGGGTGTATCTGCCCGGAGGAACATCTTTTAGGTTGAGACCTTCCAGTATGAGGACCCCGTTTTCCAAGAGGATGCGATGGACGGCTTCGTCACCTAAGGCATCTACTGAGACGTAATCTGTACCAACCAGGACCGCCCCAAGATCCACGCACCTCATGGCAACTTCTTTGGAGAGGTGGGAGAATCTCTCGCAAAAAGTCCCCCTATCCCAAAGCCCTCTTAGTGAATTATCCGTGCGGAAGAGAAGCGCTCCACCCTTGTCGATCTCCAGGTCATCTAGGATGCCAGGACCGATGGATATCTCACCGGGGGCATCCAGGACCATGGCAGGCATCAGAAATTGCTCTACAGGATACTGATCTGCGGTCATGCCTCCGCCAACCAGGTGGGCAGGAAAGTCCAGATGGGTGCCGGAATGGGCGCTCATGGCCAGATCGGACAGGCTATAGTCAGCGCCTGATTCTACGGAGGATACTACCTCCCTGGAATAATGCCGGTCTCCAGGATAGGCTATATCCTCTTGCCCCAGCAGCAGGCTTACATCGTATGCCTTTCCTGCCACCAATATGCCCACCTCGAGAGCAGATATTGATGAGATACCATTTAAAGACGGTGATAGCGATGATACTATTTAAAATAAAGATAGTAGCTAAAGATAGCGATATCTTGAATTTATTGATATTATATTTAAAGAGGTTTCAGCCATTGTAGACTTAACAAGTATAGCTTTATCCCTGATAGGTATTATATTAATCATAAATTAAATGTTTGCCTAGGTTGAAACTAGCCTAGATAAACCTCAGCCAGTAGAAGTTCTAACCCATGGAAGCTCCGCCGACGCCCATAGTTCCATCCCCGGAGAAACCTACTCCTAAAGACTCCGGCACATAACCAGACATGGAATGCACATCCGTATAGGAAGTACTGCCAAGCCTTCTGATCGCATGTGTGCCGTTAGTCTTAACCTGATACTTGGCCTGTGTGCTCCCCTCATCAGAGATCTGAGCATCTGATTGCCCGTTATCAGACTGATTTTCATCAGATTGCTCTGAACTAGCCTTTTTAGCAATGGTTTTTTCAGCTGGAAGCTGTTTCGCAACAGAAGTCTCAGCAGGCGAGTATCCTGAGGTATCTTCATTTATGAGGACTGCCGTGAACATGCCGCTGTCGTAGTTCCCCCTATCATCTGCCTTTACAAAGGTTCCTGATAAGGAATTATTCCCCAAGGAACCTGAAAGCCTGGTGGATACGGCGCCGCTCTGGGTCAAGGCTGTTATAGTGATGTCCAGGTCCCCGCCCTGTAAAGACCCCATCAAAGCCCCATTCCAGTCCTGGGATTTGCCTGAGCCAAAGACCTTATCCCCGACCTGATGCAGGGCTAAAGCGACCTGCTGAGTCCCCTTCATGTTGACGGACCAGATGCCTGAAACGTCCTTGAGGGGCTGATCCTCTGCCAGAGCTACTGCAGCTGATAACGGTACGATGGCCAAAGCTACGGCCAGTAAAAGGGATGTGCATATCTTCAATATCCAACCTCCAAAAATGCCTTTTGCGTTGTCTCTCCAAGGCAAAGAATAATACCTATCGCTTAATAAGGTTTCCACCTGGAATCCCATATCTTGGTATCCTGATACCTTCTGCTACCTATAATCTTTGGAGGCTATGATCTTTAGAGCGTTTTTGCGATAAAAAAATAGATAAAGAGGCGAAGAGAACAGATACGATAGGAGATGATTATGGGAGGAAGGCAGCCTGAGAGAAGGCAAAGGCCTCTAAATCCAGGGGACCTCCACAGGCAGGAGATGATGGCCCTGGAGTCGAATAT
>CAZKWM010000166.1:0-5373 GCA_964556405.1 uncultured Methanotrichaceae archaeon
CCCTGAACATCTTCATTAGCCTTGGCGGCCTCCTGCTGAGCCTGGTTTTTCTCGAGGGTCTCCTTCTCGAACCTGGACTGAGCCCCCTCCAGGCTCGCCTTAAGACGATCAATTTCAGTCTTAAGTCCATCTATCTCTCTTTGCCTCTGTTCTACTAGGGAGACTGCCTGGTCATAGCCGGCCTTGAGGTCCTCTCCCGTGCTGGCGTCGGGCTTCTGGCCGTTGCAGCTCATGAAGTGGTTTAGAGCTTCCAGAAGGAACTGGGACTTGCTTATGCCTCTTTCGCTAGTGATACGTTCGATTTCCGTGACGGTTTGGTTATCGGGCTGTGTGCAGACGCGCATGAAATCACCCCTGGCAAGGTCATAACCTCCGGTCAGGTCATGATTCTTACGGTCCCCATGCCACAGTCCCTCAACCGTGCCAGGGTATAATAAGGCCCGAATGGCTTAAATCCATTGATCGCCGAAAGATCTGGCGGTAAAGGCCGAAAGACCTTAAATAAGTCCTCTCAATTCCTACCACATCCACGACTTTTGCCCCCTTTACAGGGGGGCATCTTATAAAAGAGGCAGCTATGACCGGAATAGCTCCCTAGCTCCGGACATTCTCCTCAAAACTTCTGTATTAACGCTGGATGGGAGGTGATGCCTTCCACTTCCACTCGCGGCGGCCTCGCGCGGATGGCTCTTCCGGTACATCCTGAGCACAATCGTTAGGATAGGATCACGGCCCCATGGGTTCATTTCGCGCTGTAATGATTACATTGCTGAAGAGGAGGCATACGTTTATAAGGGGAGATGGCCTAATGGCATGCTCACGATTTACGTAGATAGACGAATATCGAAATCCTTATATTTGTCAAATTTCATAATAAAGATTGTCTAAGAGTAAGAGGATAAGATGAAGATCAGAATTGTAAGCTCCAAAGACGAGACCCACACCCTCAATCCCAACGAGGGGATGGTTCACATGGCTTTCAGGGCTTCCAACGTGAATTTCTTAAATCTGATGAAGAGATGTCCGAGGGTTAGGGCAATACAGATGCCCAAGCCCTACATAAAGACCATGTCCGACGCTATCCAGGGCTTCCTGGAGATGCACAGGGCATAGAGCTCCTGGAAGGAGACGTCTGGGGCCACAGAAAGGACCTCGATGAGTACTTCGTGGTGGATGACGCTACCATGGAGGAGATAAGGGCCCTCGCAGCTTCCGGCGCCGATGCAGCCCGGGTAGCTGAGGGCATCAAGAAGAAGGCCAAGCTCTCTCCTGACCTGGTAAAGTACATCTCCGGGTCCAAGGCTTCGGCCTAAACCCTTCGCGTTTAAATTCATATCTGCCCATTTTTTGATCCAATTTCCGCGAGCTACTCTCGCATATTCCGTATAGATTATGCTTTGGCTGATCTGCTTAAAATAGGACTTTTACTTCTTGTACCTTAAAGCCCTGGCTTCAACGCAGCATAAAGACCAACCATATTTGCATCCCTCGGTTCTTTTTGTAGCAATGCCGAGGATGGCCTTTTGGCATGGGTTAAACATAATTGCTAAATGCCTCTTCGGAAAGGCTATGCCTGTGCAAAACTTCTTAAGTCTTACCGTGCCATAGGCTTAGCCACACGGGGTTCTGCATGGAGGACATATTACAAAAGATCCCAGATCCGCAGGTGCGGTCTCAGGCGGAGAAGGTCGCTCCCTTCCACGGATACCTGAGCACGGGGGCCTTTATAGGCATTCAGATGCTGAACATTGCTAAAAGAATTCTCGATATCAAAGAGGGCGATAGGCTCTTTATTACCTGTGAGACCTACAACTGTCTACCAGACCCCTTCCAGGTGCTGGCTGGCTGCACCATTGGCAACAAGGGATTGAAGATTTTGGATCATGGCAAGATGGCGGCCACGGTTACCAAGCGGGGACCTGCCAGGTCCAAGGTCAAGGCAGTGAGAGTTGTCCTCGATCCATCCAAGACCCAGAATTATCCCAGGCTCCATGCCTGGTACATGAAGACCGCCAAGGTTCCTCACCCCGAGGCGGTATCCTTGCTCATAGAGACAGGAGAGAGCGTCTACTCCTATGAGGTTTTAGAGCTAGAGGTGCCGGAGAAGCCAAGAAAGCAGATAGAGATCTGCCAAAGATGCGGTGAGAGCTTCGTCCAGAAGGAGGATGAGAGGATCTGCCAGCCCTGCTCGGCCTGCTCTGGAAGATCGCAGTAATAAGGTGTCCGTCATGCCCAAAAAACTTATACCTTCAGTTTGCCCATACTGTGCCGTAGGTTGCGGTTTTTACCTGGCGGTGGAGAAAGGCCAGGCCACAGGCGTGGAGTACATGCCCGAGCACCCTACGGGAGAAGGTGCCCTCTGCCCAAAGGGCAACGCTGCTCTGGAGATTTTAAACCACGAAGAAAGACTGCGCTACCCCTTGAGGAGGAGGGGCGATGAGTGGGCCAGGATCTCCTGGGATGAGGCCCTGGGCCTGGTGGCCAAAGGCCTGAGCAAAGCCCTCAAGGCCCACGGCGGAACGTCCCTGGGATTTCTGGCCTCCTCCAGGTGCAACAACGAGGAGAACTATGCCATGCAGAAGCTGGCCCGGCTCATCGGCTCCCCCAACGTGGACAACTGCGCCCGCCTCTGCCACTCCCCAACCGTCGTAGGCCTGGGAGGTTCCCTGGGCACGGGGGCCATGACCAACAACATCAGGGATCTGGCCAATGCCACCTGCATCTTTGCCATAGGCACGAACCTGGCCGAGGCCCATCCAGTGGTCTCCAGGTGGGTTCAGAAGGCCAAGGACAAGGGCGCCAAGATCATAGTAGCAGACCCGAGAATCACCCCTACCACCTGGATGTCGGAGCTGCACCTGAGGCTCAAGCCCGGAAGCGATATCGATCTCCTCCGGGGAATGATGAAGGTAACAATCGATGAAGGATTAATTGATAAGAACTTCATCGCTAACAGAACCAAAGGCTTCGAAGAGCTTTTGAAGAGCCTGGAGGGATTCACAGCGGAAAAGGCCTCGAAGCTCACGGAAGTCCCTGCCAAGGACATAGTCAAAGCGGCCAGGATCTACGCCAAATCATCGTCATCAGCTCTTCTCTACTCCATGGGCATCACCCAGCACGTCTGCGGCACCGATAACGTCAGGACCTGCGCCGACCTAGCCCTCATCTGCGGCCAGATAGGAAGGCCGGGAGCTGGCATATGGCCCATGAGAGGTCAGAACAACGTTCAAGGCACCTGCGATGTGGGAGCCATAGCCGAGTTCTGCCCGGGGTATAAGAGGGCCTCGGAGCCGTCGTCCCTGGACTTCTTCAAGAGCGCCTGGGGCGTCCCGAGCATTCCCTCGGGGCCGGGCATGACCTCCACTGAGATGATGGACGCAGCCCTGGATAGGGTCATCAGGGCCATGTACATCATAGGGGAAGATCCTGTCATTTGCGACCCCAACACCTCCAAGACCAGGGCGGCCTTAGAAAGCCTGGATTTCCTGGTAGTTCAGGACATCTTCCTCACGGCCACAGCCAAGCTAGCCGA
The DNA here is from genome assembly GCA_964556405.1 of uncultured Methanotrichaceae archaeon. GTDB lineage: Archaea > Halobacteriota > Methanosarcinia > Methanotrichales > Methanotrichaceae > UBA114. The sequence continues at coordinate 3,533 of CAZKWM010000166.1, forward strand.
TGTCGTCTTGCCCGCCGCCGCCTGGGCTGAGAAGGACGGCAGCTACACCTCCATGGAAAGGAGGGTTCAGTGGGTTGACAAGGCCATAAATCCGCCGGGGGAGGCTAAAGAGGGGCTCTGGATCATAAGGGAGATTGCCAAGAGGCTCGGTATTGACTTCAACTACTCTTCCGCGGCAGAGGTCTTGCAGGAGATCAACAGCAACATTCCCCAATATAAGGGAGCCACCAGGGCCAGGATATCCAAGCCTGGAGGAGTTCCTTGGCCGTGCCCCAGCGAGGATCATCCCGGCATGGAGATACTGCACACCGAAAAGTTCTCCACCCCTGATGGCAGGGCCAACATCTTCGCTGTGAAAAACGTGCCACCGGCCGAGGAGCCGAGCCCCGAGTATCCCATCCTCCTCACCACGGGAAGGATAGTCACCCACTACAACGGAGGCTCCATGACCCGCAGGAGCCCATCCCTCCAGGAGAAGGAGCCTGAGCTTTACGTGGAGATGAACCCCGAAGATGGAAAGGCCCTGGGGATCGTCGACGGCGGAAGGATTGTGATCTCCAGTGTCAGGGGAAAGACGGTGGCCAAAGCTAGGCTTACCGACAAGGTTAGGCCTGGAGTGGCCTTCATGCCCTTCCACTACCAGGGCGCGAACCTGGTCACCTCCGACGCCAGAGATCCCATCTCCAAGATTCCCGAGTATAAGATGGCTGCCTGTAAGATAGCGCCTGCTGAGTAATTGAGGTAAAACCCAGAGGATAGATGACCGAGAGCTGGCACGTCGAAAGGATAGAAAAGCCCAAAAGCTACTGGAAGAAAGAGAACCTGGAGCCAGATCGCACCTTCCGTTCCAGAAAGTGCCTGGAGATTTCTGAAGGCAAGAGAAGGATGATGGACCTGGACGTGGCCGTTGAGGCGAATCTTTCCATCGTGCTGAACGGCGGCTGCGTGACCGCCCTGGCGGCCCTGCCGGCCCAGCTGAAAGAGATGGCAGTCGGCTTCCTGATCTGCGAGGGGATGATAGGAAACTTTAATGAGATAAGCTTGGTCCAGGTGGAAGGGAACCTCCTCACCTGTGAGACCAAAGATCACAAGGCTGTGCCCTGGAAGGGCCACCAGTGCTGCTCGGTTGGAGGAAACTCCACCGAGGGTCTGAGGCCCATCATCTCGGACCTGAAGATCAAGGCCGAGAACCTTCTGCAGGCGGTGGATAAGCTCAACCAAAACGCTAAGCTTTGGAGGAGGACCGGGGCTACCCACATGTCCATCATATGCAACGGCCAGGGGGAGGTTCTGGCCTCCTGCGAGGACGTGAGCAGGTCGAGCTCCGTGGACAAGACCGTAGGATCGGCCTTGCTCTCGGGCGTGGATCTGTCCCGGTGCGCCATCATCACCAGTGGCAGGCTGTCGGGCGTCATGGTAGCCAAGGCTGCTAGGGCTGGATTTCCCATACTGGTGAGCAAAGGCGCTCCCATGAACTCAGGGGTGGAGCTGGCGGAAAAGATTGGGATGACCCTGGTGGCCTTTGCCAGAAATCCCAATATGTACGTCTACACTGGGGCAGAGAGGATTATCTAATTTTTTATTGATCTTTGGATTCTTTTTTTGTAATGATTATCAGCTCCGCGGTGGGCTGGCCAGCAGCTAGAAAACACCAGTTCTGGAAGTGGCTTTCCTGCCCCAATACCAGAACTTAACCCGACACCCAAAATGTGAATGCTCCCCGTCCTAAAGTCCGGGACTTCCATCGATTTTACGAAGAGATTGCATCCCCAATCTCAGAATGTTTATAGCTGCGTTCAGATCCCTATCCATATCTAGACCACAACCAGGACAGCTATGGA
>CAZKWM010000167.1:0-4188 GCA_964556405.1 uncultured Methanotrichaceae archaeon
CCATTCATGTAGTGCGCCCTAACTTAAAGTTAGAGGCAAACGGTACGCAATTACCTAAGCTATAAATGGCCGGCTGATCTTTTCCATAAGCTCTCTGCCTTCCTCCGACCTGAAGAATGGCAGATCCCAAAGCTGAATCACCTTATCTCCTTTTCTGTAGATCGCGATCCCTCTCCTCTCCCAGGCCGGGGTCTTGGCCAAATTTATTCCTCTATCGAAGAGAAGCTCGTGGATCTCAGACTCCTTTAGGCCCCTCAATACCCCCATGGCCTCAACCCGGCTCTTTCCCTCCGCCACCAAGGAATAAAACCCATAGGAGAAAACGCAGTTCCTCCAGGTCTCATCCTGCCTGTCTCCCAGGTATTCTACAACTTCACCAGGGCAAAGAGGAATTACCCTGGCGTCCATGGATACGACCCTTTGAAGATCCAGGGAAAGGGCTCCCGACAGAAAGGATGGAATGACCGAGTCCAGCTTCTCCACCCGGCCGCTGAAGGGCATCTCAGAGAACAGGATGCTTATCTCATCTGAGAAGGTGAACGCCATAATGGGTGTCAGCCCCGACTCCTCAAAGAGCCTAGCTGTCGCTCCTGCCATGGACCTGGCAAAATCAGGGTCGTAGGGTTTCTTCCTGCTCTCCAGGATCTTGTGAAAACCCCTGCCGTCAGCCCTGACTACCGCCGGCCCCCTGACCTTAAGCCTGGAGTAGATCTCCCAGTTACTCGTCTTCCCTATTGCCTTGGCCATTTTTGGTCAGGTGCCTCATGAGGACTATGTCGCCTATGGCCGTGACCAACCTGTAAGGTATCACGACTCCCTTGCCCTTCTGGTCAAAGAGCTCCTTGTTGATGTTTCCCAAGGCAAGGCCGCTCACGATCCCTTGCTCGGGATCTATTACGGCATCATCAACCCTTCCCACGAAGATTCCCTTCTGGGTGTAAACGTCCAGGCCAAGCATAGAGGTGATATCAGCGCGCATGCAATGCCCCCTTATATAAATGGGCCTCGAGATATTAAGATTGCGATCGCCGAAAGAGCGTTATATAGGCGATGGAATCTGGCATACAGACATTGAGGAATGAAATCGTCATGAGGATCCTTGGCATAGCTGGAAGTTTGAAAAAAAGAGATGATGCTGAGTATCTGCTGGATGAAGTGCTCAAGGTTGCCTCAGAGAGGGGCTTTCTGACCTAGAGGCTCCATTGCTATGAGGCCGATATTAAATACTGCGCAGGCTGCGGGGAGTGCTATCGTGATGCAAGACGGCCATGCTCCATTGATGATGGCATGGCGAACTTCTATGATGCCCTGGAGAGGGCAGACGGTATCATCATAGCTACACCAGCGCTATTTGAAAATGTCCCTGCCAAGCTCAAGGCAGTCTTCGATAGGACGATGCCTCTCTTAAAAGGCTTAAGACTTAAGGACAAAGCTGGATGTACCATAGCTGTTAGCCCATACAGAAACGGCGGCCAAGAAAGAGCGATTGAGGTCGTCCAATCCTGGATGCTCCTTCAGGGCATGGCCGTGGTCGGGGATGGAAGCATGGGTGTCGTGGTGAGCCCGGTATTGGAAGACCGGATAGGAGGGCAGACGGTATTGGAGAATGCCAATAAACTCTGCGATCTTGTGGAAAGGACTCGCAAAAGCAGCTGCTGGGGCGGATGATAAAAAACTCATTAATATAACCATAGAATACAACTGTGGCAGCGATGTTCCAGGCCTTTGATCAAGGGACCTTCTTCCAGGCAAGTTCGACTATATTTCCATACCTGATCATGCTAATCACGTTCCTGATCATCTTCGCTGCCATGCTAATCAGTGCCCTCACCGCCTTTGGCTCAGCCTTAGTCGTCATCCCCCTTCTCTCCATCCTTTTTGGCGCCAAGTTCGCCATCCCTTTCATTCATGCTTTATGAATGCATCATAGACTTAATGATTCTGGCCAAGGAGGGCTTGACGGTGAAGAGTGAGGTTAGTCTAGGCCTGGCTCCTACTAATCTTAGCCTTGATAGGAGTTCCAATAGGTACACAGATCCTTATCATCTCCAGCGAGAGGCTTTTAAAGACTATAATCGACATACCTCTAATTATCTTCTCTCTTGTTGCTGTTGTGGAATGCAAACCTGATGCTCAAAAGAGATAGTCTCGGATCGGCGACTATCGGCCTTTTGGGTGGATTTTTCTGCGGAAGCATCGGGCTTCCTGGGCCGCCTACGGCGTTGCTCTTGGGCAGCCAGGGGATTGAGAAAGAAGAGTTTAGAAGGCTTATTGTGATCTTTCTTACTGTTATCGAATTTTTGACTTTCTTTTATTTCATTTGGGTGGGTATGATAAGCACTGATATGATTGTGCTGAGCTTGAAACTGCTGCCTGCTATGGTACTGGGTTTCGTGGTAGGCAACTCCATCTTTGGAAGGATTGATGAGGCTAGCTTTAGAAGGATGGCTTTAGGAGTTATAATGGCGGCTGGGATAGCGCTTATCTTGGCACTTTAAACTGCACTATATAATAAATTGTCCATATAATTATCTTTTCTTTGTTGGCATCAATGGCGAGGATGATTCCATTGGGCCCGGTAGGTGCATAAATAACGCCATTCTCGTAAGCTATTCCGTGTGAAGTCGTTGCTTTCAGAATCTGGTTATTTACCAGAGGTGTATTGGGATCGTAAACCCACCTACATACGCCAGTATCCACATCAAAGGCTATGGCCTGCATAGCGTTGTTCTGAACATAACCCATTGGACGAAGAGAAATGCCTGGAGGCTGGCATGGATAGACTACATCGCTAGGCTCGCGCGGAGGGAGACGCTGGCTGAAATTCTGAAGAGGTATTTTCTGAAGGTTCAGCAAGGATAGCTGTGAAGCTCTCAGGTGAAATGCCTGCAATGCCTTCCGGTGAGGCCCCGTCCGCTATGCTCGCTCCAGCTACAAAGAGAGCCTGCTCCTCAATTTCTCTGACGATATAGAGCTGAGCCGGATGCTTCATGGACTCGCAATGGCCTTTTATTTCTATCTCCGCCTCACTTCTGACCTTGGAAGAGAAGTTCAACAGAGGTTTGCCGCAGGTATGGCAAACGTAGCCTCGGCCTCTTACATCGCCAATGGCCAGCTTCCAGACCTTCGGGTCCCATATATTTATCAACTTAACTCACCTCTCTTATTTTTGCGCCGATTAATGCAACTAAAGACGTAAAGATCATCAGACCTCAAGATAGCGATCGATGATCGCCTTTGGATATCGATAAATGCATACCTGCCTCTCCTCCGGCTTGGCTATCCAGGGAAATGCCGAAGTATTCTCTTAAGAGATCCTCCTTGGGTATAAGTCTCATGCTGTAATTAGGACAAATGCTAGCGATATCATCTTCGATTTTAATAGCTCTTGCTGCGCCGGTTAAAGGTGAAATGAACATGCTGTGGCGCTGCAACTTCGGACAAGTATACATAGTTCCATCGCCTGTGATCATTGGCTTCACCAGTCATTCGTATTATATCTCTATATAGTTAAAACATTTGAGAATAAATTAGTACCTTAAATTTGTACCAATGGCATCTCTCGGATTTATATAAGTGCTTACCTAGCAAAGTCATTGTAATGATTCACCAAAGGGTGAGCCGATGTTTATTTGATGTTTATCTATTGGTGATCACAAGCCAGTTTGACACATCCTCACTTGATACGGCAATTCGAGGTTGATATATGGTCAAAGGCATGCCATAAGCATCAGTTTAAGAATGAGGAGCTTTATGCCATGGTCAAATGTCCTTGGACCAGATCGACATTGACCAGGTTCTAAAGCTCATGGGCCTTGGAAGGTTCAGCGAGGCAAAGATTGGCCTAGAGGAGCTGCTGAGAAGCGATCCAAAAAACACCGATCTCCTTTACAATCTGGGCATTGTCTACATAGAGCTTGGGGATGCAGAGAGGGCCCAAGAGCTGCTTTTGAGGTGCATCAGGCTGGACCCCGATTACTCCAATGCCTATGTAGCCGTGGGCCTGATCTATTATAGACAGGGCAATCTTGGGAGAGCCAAGGAAACTTTTCTTCAGGCTATTAGAATAAACCCCAGCAATCTCTTTGCCCTCAAAAACCTGGGATCTCTCCTTGGAAAAGAGGGAGATATCGTAAAATCCCTCTACTACTTGAAGAGGGCTTTTAGCTTCCATCCTTATGATCCTCA
>CAZKWM010000167.1:4288-5353 GCA_964556405.1 uncultured Methanotrichaceae archaeon
ATTGTCTCAGAGATAACCATGCTTGGGAGGCATGGGCTGGATTTCGAGGACCCGGGAGCCAGGTATACCTTGAGGTCCTTGGCCGGGGAGTTCAACTCCTCCCAGCTAGTCTGCATCATGTATGCAGCCCTTAGACAGTTCCAGCCTGGGGCTAATATTGGGATCGATCTGTCTGAGGAGTATGAACTGGCCTTGGAATTATCTGGGGATGAGGATCTGCTTTAACTGCGACCGATTGCTAAATATCCGTTTTTATTACTTTGTTCTCGAATCCGCCTTCATGGTATAGTACTCCCAACTATGCCTAATAGCGATATGACGGCGTAAGAAGATAAGAGTGCTAAATCTAACCACCTAGTCGAATAACCTGAGCTAATGGGGCCGTGTGGGGGTAGAATCGGTGTAGTAACACGTTCTAGATATGAGATTTGCAAATTTTGTTGCTAAAATCTTTTTCCAATGTTTATATCAACCGACAATGATTTATATGGCAATGAGAGATCTCTTATTTACTGGCAACGAAGGTCTATTTATGAGTAGCAGGATGGCAAGAGATAAGCTCTCTCAGAAAATATCTAAGCTTCACAGACAGATAGAGGACCTCTCTGGGTTATGTCCTCCGTTCTATTCCTGCAAAGTCCTCTCTTCAGCCGTTAGGTCGCCCAAGCTGCTCGCTCCCGGGGAGCATGTGCTTCCGTTCTACTTTCTTTCTACATTCTTCCCGGCTTTAAATCAGTTTCCATTTCAGGAGAAAGAAAAACGAGAGTAAACTTTTCAGCACTATCATAGATATATTGTAGAGGTCAAATCTGCTACATGCTATCTATTAAGCTAGCGATGTGTACATCAGCACTCCTTACTCACAGGCTTGACGATGTACCGTCCATGCCTGCTTCACGGTGGAGATAGAGGATTTCAAGCTATAGTATCTCAATCTTCGAGGAGTACACCGTCTCCCCTGAAGGTGATGGTAGCTCGATCTTCAACTGCACGCCGGCTCCAGTTACGAGATGAGTGATTAACTATGACACGGCCGTGGTATGTCTTTCCCTCCATCTCGAAGAC
>CAZKWM010000168.1:0-5344 GCA_964556405.1 uncultured Methanotrichaceae archaeon
GGTCATTTGCCTATAATCAAACCTAGGAAAAGAAACCCAAAAGGTTTTGGAGCTAGGGTAAGAGATAAGAGTTATGAGGGAGAGATGTACATGAAAAGATCAATTTACGAAGGTTTCTTTGGTGCGCTAACTAATTGGTTTGGGGAAGATGTGCCATGATTCCTTACATCTCTATCTTTTGTGACCCCTGGCGGCTTTATGATCTTTTCTACTATAAGGGGAGTTAATATCCCCTAAATGGATAAGTTGCGATGGAAATTTTAATAATTGATGAATCCCATAGGCAAAAGAAAGATCTCTATCTCAAGAAAAGGGTATCACGTCAATGTAGTCTGTACCATCGTCCACAGAATAAGCAAAACTATGCCCATGCTCGAGGTAATAGTGATCTTGGTCTCCGTCTCCAGCTTTAGGTCCAAATTAAGCATGGCCCCTTAAGTCATCTGATCCCCTTTTAAGTTTTCCTCCAATTGATTATATAGTAGACAATTTTCTACATAGTCTACATAGATGTATGTACTATTGACGCTTCCGCTGCCTTTATCAGAATAATCTCTGGCTTTGAATCATGCCCGTGCCGCTCAGGTAGGTCCTCCTCCATGGTTTAATATGCCCTTCCCATCCCTAAGGCGTGTTCTGCTTCTCTATCACTGACGGATGTATATATTGTATGTTCTTTACAATGACTCTCTGTTATCAGACTACAAGTCTATGTTCTATTTTAACCAAGCTATATGAGCCTTGCTGAGAACATATGGCTTGGCAACGTCCAAACGCCTCTGGATCTGGAGGCGGTATCAAAAGCTGCCAGAGACTCTGGTGCAGATAAAGTTGTAGTTCGGCTAGATGCCGGCTACGAGACCACGCTTGGAAAAAGGTTCAATAACGGGACTGACCTTAGCATAGGCGAATGGCAGAAAGTGGCGCTGGCTAGGGCGTTCATCAGGAACGCGCAAATCATAATCATGGATGAGCCCACCAGCGCTCTCGACCCCAGAGCCGAAGCCGAGATCTTTGACAAGTTCAGAGATCTGGCGAAAGGCAGGATTGTCATCATTATAGGCCATAGGCTATCCACAGTGAGGATGGCAAACTGCATATATTTGCTGAAGGATGGACAGATCGCTGAAATGGGGACTCACGATGAGCTGATTGCTCTAAAAGGAGAATATGCCCAATTATTCGAGATTCAGGCAGCAAGGTATAGATGAAAGCGAGAGATGATCTAAATCAAGGTAGCTGGCTGTATCCTAGATTTTTCTCGTAGGTGCTCCTTGGATCCTCCTTGAGATGTCTTAATGTGAAGCTTATTTATACCAGGATCAAAAGAATTTACCACTTGACCGTAAATGTGCTCCAGGAAAATGGGCGAAGGTTCACCTCATCCCCGGTACTCTTGACCTTCTGCCCTTCAGGCCAGAGACCCACGGTATAATAGAGTTGCGTAACCATTTTCTTTGCGGTTATGGGGCCTCAAACTGTCCTACACCAGTTGCATTATAGTACCGAGATCTCTTGGCCGGCTTTTCGTATCTTAAAGATGCGATTGTTTTTCCGGTATCATTCTTTAATATAATATCGTCAGTTATACCGTTCAGCTGAGCAGCGCTGTCTAGGAACATATCGGTATCATTACCCTCACCTTTACCAAGATGGAACCTTAGTTTCTGTCCAGATTGAAGCGAATGTTCTGGCAGAGGTATCTGAACACCGTTGATCACTAGGTCCCAGTTTTTTAAGCTATACATTTCACTCAGGTTATTAGATATTTCTACGTATTTATTGTCTCCAGACGCTACAACATCACTAATTACCAGTGATTCAATAATAGCTGTAGTATTCCCTTCTGCCGCCACATAAGTGCAAATGAAAGATAGTGCTATAATTACGAGAGGTAACATAGCCACGTTTGGTGATCTGCGTTCTTTAGTCAAATTGACATCTCATTTCAAGGTCTACGTTGTACTTTTATCTTCTGCTTAGATATAAACATTCTTACAGCGAAAATTTCATAACCCGAGGATCGCCCACGATTATACTCACCTTGATCCAGAGCAGATCCCTCGGAGGAACGAGATGACTAGAGTGGCGATCTACCTAGTGGTCTGTGCCGTCCTTATCTGCGGAACCCCTCTCTCTTTTGCCGGGGCCCAGGCTGCAAGCGATAAACCAGTTAAATTTGTAGTTTTAAGCGATCTTCATATCGGATTGAATGAGACCAATATTGCCTACAAGATGCTTCATTATAACGATAAAGTCCTCAGGGACATGGTAGCTGAGATCAACGTCATGAGAAACGCCAGCTTTGTCCTGGTCTCAGGAGATCTCACCAAGGATTCCGAGCCCTACAATCGTGTAGAGGCGCTGAAAATCCTAGGCAGCTTGAATATGCCCTAATACATAACTCCTGGCAACCACGATGTGGCCAAGAAAGGCCTGCTGGCCAGTGCCTGGGGAGCCGAGCGGCTCAGAAAGAACTAATCCCATGTCCTGGCACGCCGATAGCCTCTCCTCCAGCCTGGATCCGGTACCTGGGTATCCGCCTGATATCCCTGAACTCGGCCTCCAATGATACCCATTACGGTGATAAGGGCGGGGGGCGGTCTCAGCCCAGGATATGAAGTGGCTGGAAAACGACCTTGCCAGCAACAACACCGGCAAGACGGCTATTCTCATGACCCACCATGCTCTCAACTATCGCCTGGGTGTTCAGGGCAAGCTGAACTATGTGGACAACGTCGATCAGGTAAAGGGATTGCTGAACAAGTACGGAGTCCACCTGGCCATAACCGGGCACATCCACATCACCGAGGTCAATAGAAACGGCACCCTGGTGAACAGGAGCAAACCTGCGGTCTGCAGCTATCCTTGCTCCTATACAGTCTATTATCTGGCTGTCCAGGAGCTCACCATCAACATCGTCTGGTACGGAAATAAGACCATCGTGGCAGTGCCAAGGATGAGTTCGTCAAGGCCGGAAAGAATGTTATCCAGGCAGAGGGAACTCTCTTTGATAGAAATGTAACTCTGAATCTGGCCGACAGCACGGCCAACAACGTGTTCGGTAATGTATCAAACAATGCATCCAACAGCGCATCCAGCAGATCATCTGCCAATGGAGTCATCCTCCTGATAGGAGATGGTATGAGCTCTGCTCAGATAACCGCTGCCAGATGGGATAAGGCCGAGGAGAACCTGACCACCTACGCCAACACCTCGCTTAACATGGATCACTTTGACTACGATAGGTTCGTCAGCACCTACTCCGCTAACAGCTTCACCATCGATTCCGCTGCAGCCATAACAGCTATAGCTACGGGGCTACAAGGGCGTCAACGATGGCCTGGGCCAGGACGCCACTGCCGTCTGGAAGAATAAGAAGAAGAACGGCGCCAACCTCACCAACATCGCCGAGATAGCCAGGAAGACCGGTCTGTCCACGGGCGTCGTTACCACCACCAGGATCACCCATTCCACTCCTACCTGGTCCTACGCCCATATAAACGACAGGGGGGTAGCGAGTAGTGCCATAGCCGATCAGCTCCTGAATCGCGGCATGGATGTGGCCCTAGGTGGAGGCCTCCAATTCTTCGTGGCCAAGAACCAGATCACTCCTCTGAGCGGTAATGGCAAGAAGAGCTGACAATAAAACTATCCTTTGCGCCTTTGCCGTCAAGGGCTATGTCCTGGTCTATAACGACATGGCCTTCAAGAGCCTCGATGCCAACAAGACCAGTAAGATCCTGGGATTCTTCAACAAGGACCACATAGGCCTACGAAATACAGAGGATCAACTAGAGCCCGCCCGAGCCATGCCTTGCCGACATTACCGCCAAGGCCATCCAGATACTCTCCAGAAATCCCAAGGGCTTCTTCCTCATGGTGGAGGGAGGCAGGATTGATCACACCACCCACGCCAGGGATTACAATAACATGACTGAGGACACCCTGGCCTTCGACCAGGGGCGGTCAAGGTAGCCATGGATTATGCCAAGAACAACCGCAACACTCCGGTCCTGGTCACGGCAGACCACGAGTGTGGATGTGTTGTTCTCGGAGCCATAGATCCCTGCAACTACCCGGCGGGCACGGGCCCCATCTTCGGATCTGGCATGAAGAAGGTTCCAGGCCCTGGGTACAACTTGACTGTGGCCGGAACTGAAGCCACTCACTCCGCCGTCGATGTACCTATCAGGGCCATGGGACCCGGCGCCGAGAAGATCACCCACGGGATGATCGGCAACATTCAGATCTTTGAATTCATGAAGGATGCTTTGGGGCTATGAGCTCCAGCTATCCTTTCCTTTTTCGCATGAGCTGCATATTCAGCTCCATAGATGGTAGCAACTCTGATGGAGATGATAGTGGCATTGAATGCCATCGATGCTCTGGAGCCCTTAAAAGCAGGGGTTTGGGCAGTGAACACATAGCTGCCATGGCATTGAACTGCATAGCCTGTCCTCTTTAAACGAGATATCCGAGCATACGTTTTTTCTTAATTAACTATATAGCTGCAGGTTCTTTCTATCATCCATGGATATCAAATACTTTATGGGAAGGTATGAACAGTTAGACCTTTCCTATCAGGTAGATGGAGGATAGCTGGAAAGGTATCTGACAAGAGCGCCAACCGTGCAAACTACTGATCCATCGTTCTTTCAAATAATGCTTTCATCGCTTGGCCCATTGGCCAGAGCCCTGATCCCCTGAGCTGTCCCATCTGCGTCGAGATAATCTTGAGCTGCTTTGGATGGTTTCCAGGGTGGGGGATGAGAAGACTGAAGTGCCATGACCCTCTTTCTGTACTGATGGTTAAGAAATCTTATCAGGGGCGTAGAGGGTCAACAATGACTCTATATACTTTCAATTTTTCTATTTCAAATAACAATAGCTAAGGGGTATATGTATTCTATTTCGCTTAGCTTTATGGTTTATCTCGTCCTTCTAGACCTCGGAATACAGGTAACTGATATGAATACAGGTAACTGATATAGAATGCTCTGATGTTTGGGCAGAGGATCTGTTGAAAGCCTGTAACCTTGGATTGTCAGCTTCAAATTATCTCGAGGTGGTGTATACGCTCAGCTACAAAGGGAAGATACTTTCGTCTACCGAGAACGATCTCATTGAATATCAGAGGTGTATCGAGGTCCTGGAAGACGCGGGGTTTGCCGATGAGGGTGTGGATGCTACAGCTTTGAACTGCAGATCCTATCGGCTTTTCGATATGTGTCAGATGGCGACTACCCCATGCGAGTTCATGGGTGCCAGGACCTGCTGAGGTTGAAGGAGGCGATGAAAATGGTGATCGGTGTAACTATGGTCAAGGCCGTTCCAGGCCAAG
>CAZKWM010000169.1:0-5260 GCA_964556405.1 uncultured Methanotrichaceae archaeon
AGCTTTTCTTATTCTACAGGATAGTATTAAGTAGAAAAGGATTTCAAGAAGTATGGAGGTGCCCTTATGCCCAGAGTCTTAGTGGTGTACCACCCCCGGACCGGGAATACCGCCAAGATGGCTGATGCCGTAGCCCTCGGCTTCCTGATCTGCCGGAGCTGAGGTCGTGCTGAAGAACGTCGCTGAGACCAAGCTCGATGATCTCACCGGAGCAGACGGGATAATCATTGGGTCTCCCACCTACTACGGTCAGATGGTGGCAGGGATAAAGGGGCTCTTTGACATATCCTCGGAGATCAAGGGCAGGCGCTGGAGAGTAAGGTCGGAGCAGCCTTCACAGCCTCAGCAAGCGTTGAGGGAGGCAATCAGACCACCATGATATCCATAATCCAGTCTCTCCTTATCCACTCCATAATAGTGGTGGGAGATCCCATGGCCATAAGGGGGTCATTACGGATCCATAGCCGTGGGAGAGCCAAACAAGGCTACCCTTGAATCTTGCAGGCAGCTTGGGGCTAGGGTTGCATCTCTGGCAGGAAAGATTGCAGGAAGGTAAGCGATATATCTTCAATTGCCCCATGGGATCTCGATGAATGGACTACTGGATACCGCACAAAAGATAAAGACCATGGAGATCAGAGGCGCTGGAAGGATCGCCAGGGCTGCAGCTTCTGCCATAAAAGGCTTCGCCCTCCATATCGACTCTAAGACCCTGGAGGAGTTCAACGCCGAGATGAATAAGGCAGCCCAAATACTCCTGGACACCAGGCCCACTGCCGTGTCCCTGTACAACGCCGTGATGATGGTCATACGCTACAAGGCCGGAAACGTCGAGGAGGCCAGGGCAGCCGTGGTCGCCAATGCCGACCAGTTCATAGATAACTCCAACAAAGCTGTGGAAAAGATAGGAGAGATCGGAAGCAGGAGGATTCAGAACGGCGATACCGTTCTTACCCATTGCAACTCACTGGCAGCCATAACGGTAATCTCCTCATCCCACAAGGCGGGCAAGGATATCAGGGTCATAGCTACCGAGTCCAGGCCCAGGTGTCAGGGGCTTCTGACCATTGCAATGCTCAATGAGCTAGGCATAGATACCACCTTGATAGTAGACTCGGCGGTGAGGAGTGTCATGAACAAGGTGGACCTGGTGGTGGTGGGAGCTGATGTAGTTACCGCCAACGGCTCTCTGGTCAATAAAATAGGCACATCCCAGGTGGCCCTCTGCGCCTACGAGGCCAGGACGCCCTTCATGGCCGCAGCAGAGACCTACAAGTTCAGCCCAAAAACCCTCATGGGTGAGATGGTGCCTATTGAGGAGAGGAGCCCTGATGAGATAGCTACTGACATCTCAAACCTAAAGAACATCAAGATTTTTAATCCTGGCTTCGATGTCACCCCTCACCGGTACATAGATATGATATGCACCGAGGTTGGGGCCATTCCCCCTGAGATGAGCTACATGATAATAAAGGAGAAGCTGGGATGGAAGATGGACCCTACCTCTTGAATCTCCAAGCAGCTATGAGCAGGGCCGCGAAAGCAGTTACCTCTCCGGCTACCGGAGCTGCTCTGCCGTTGGTTTTGTTTCCTTCAGGGGTGGGGTATATGGAGGGCTGGGGCGGTTAGTTCCCCGCGATGTTTCCGAGGAGGCTTCTGGAGGCGTTCAAGGCTTCTCCTAAGGGCATCGGGGACTGCTGAACCGGCCTGACCTCGCCGCCGGTTGACTGGACCAGAACATAGCTATCCCTCCAGTTGGGAATGGCGCCAAGAGCATAGACCCCAACACCGAAGGAGTAGTTGCCGGGAGCTACATCTCCTGCCGTCATGGTGCAGTTAAAGGGCCTTATCTGCACAGGGAGGATGTAAGGCGTCCCGTCCATGTTTGCCGCCAACAAACCCGGGGTCAGGTTCCTGAAGAGGAGGCCAACGGCCTCGGTCTCTGTTCCAAGGTTCTGAATCTTGACAGTGAAGCTGGCCTGGGAGTTGGGCTGGAGGACCACGGGGTTTATATCTACCGCTTTGAAGTAAGTTGAGGCGCCTGTTAGAGGCATAAACACCGACAGGAGGGCCATAAAGGCGAGGATTTTCATAAAAAGTAGTTATATCAGAAATCATAAAGATGTTTCGGGAGAGTGGCAAGGAAAATTCTCCCAAGATTTTGCCAAAAGATAAAAGGAAAATAGCGAGGGCACCTCCGTGCGGTGCTCTTCAAAGGCGTTCAGACGCCTGCTGCGCCGCCCATGCCTGGGGGTACCATACTTAAGTCGCCGCCAGGTCCTATCTTATCCTTCCACTCGTGGACATCGACGTACTTGGTCTTCTTAGAAGAGCTGGATGAAGAGGTTGAGCTCTCGCTGTTGCTATCTTGGCTGGAGCTGGAAGTCTGATCGCTGCTCTCATCGCTTGATCCATGGGTAATGGAAGTCTCCTCGGATGCTTCGCCTGCCTTGAAGTCAGAGGTGGTAGATTTGGAGCCGGAGATGGCTGACTCATCCTTTACCTCAGCCGGAGTGTAATCGGAGATGGTGGGGTTGATCCACTGGGCGCTGAAGTCACCGCGCTTGGTAATCCTTCCACCCTGTGTCTGGAAGAACTTGCCGTTTATGACCTCATCGGCAAAGGTCCCATCCATCTTGGTGGAGACAACTTTCTTGCCCTCGGTGGTCATGACCAGACTGACATTATTCCCATTGACGGACCCTGATACAACGGCGTTCCAGGGATTGGAATCCTCAGGCTCGTACTTGGCCTGGCCATAGAGCTCAGTTCCATTCTGATTGAGGACCATGGTGATCTGATCATCCTCAATGCCGGTGATGGACCATATGTACTGGAGCTTGGCTAGCCCTGCATTCTCAGAAGACGTCTCTGCAGCGGCCTCACCTCCAGCCGATTTATTTTTTGCGGACTTGCTTGTAGCGGCCTCGCTTATGGCGACCTCGCTTGTAGTATTACCGGCGCTGGAGACTACCTGGTCTGAAGCGCTTGCAGGTGAAACAGCGTCCTCCACCGCGGAGGAACTCGCGCTCTGATCGCTTGCTGCGTCCTGAGCTGCGGATAGCCCTGCGATGAAGAGGAACGCGAGCATTGCCATCATCGCGTACCTAGATTTCAAAGAATTACCTCCATATTGATTCCCGCTCAAACACCTTAGGCGGTATCGTCATTTGCCTATACTGACCCTCTACTCGTACATCCTTCCTTATATACTTTTCACATGAGAAGGGGTCGATTCCAGTGAACTCTATAATAATATTGCAAACTGGATTCTTTTTTTTGTGAGCTATAGCCTCCATAACTTTAAGGCACGTAGAACTTAGACTTTCAACGTAGATACCAGAGGATTAGGGGCTTTTAATTCGGCCAGGTGGAGGCTTCAGAGCAAGTAATAAATATAAACATGCTCAAAAGTTTCTGGATGTTAGCCCCGAGCTGCCCGAGGACTTGGAATGGCTGAATACGGATAGAAGCTACTCCCTTAAGGAGATGAGCGGGAATTTCATCCTTCTGGACTTCTGGACCTACTGCTGCATCAATTGTATGCACGTCATCACCGAGATGAAAAGGCTTGAGGACAAGTAACCACATCTGGTGGTCCTGGGTGTTCACTCTGCCAAGTTCAGCAACGAGAGGCTAAAAGAGAACATAAACAACGCTATTCTCAGATACGGCATAGAGCACCCTGTGATCGTAGACAACGATTATACCTTGAGCTTGGAGAGGATAACCTTTACCTCTCCGAAGGGCGCTTCCGCAGTCGGCGCCGCCCAATATTGAGCCCGGATGGAAAGGTCCAGGACATTATAGGGTCCATGTACCAGGGAAATAATGACGGACCCTTCAATGCAGCCTCCTTCTTCAGGCCTCAAGGTCTCGCATTTGATAAAAATAGCAACTGCCTGTACATTGCCGATACCGATAATCACCTGGTGCGTAAGACCAATCTCGTGGAGAGAACGGTGACCACTATCGCAGGGACGGGTTCCAAAGGCGGCCCGAAGGTCACGGTCAACAGGGAAGCACAAGGCACCCAGGTCTCCTTGAACTCGCCCTGGGATCCGATCCTCATGGGAGGACTGCTCTATGTGGTCATGGGCCGGCTCTCACCAGATATGGAGGATGGACCTAGATGGATCCCACGCAGAGCCTTACACCGGCTCAGGTGCCGAAGGCCTTCTGGATGGCCCTCTGAACAGGGCGTCGTTAGCCCAGCCCTTTGGGGATCACGGCCAATGGAAGCTCTCTATTATTTATCGATAGCGAGGCCTCAGCCCTCAGGGTTATCGGAGCCGGGACCGCCGTACCTGAAGGCGAAGGCTTCGGATACTTCCCGCCACTTATGATCAAAAGAGATGGAAAGGCTGCCCCGAGGATCAAAGTCATGGCTTATTTCTGCGGCGAAGAGGGCCTTTGTTGCTTCCATTCAAGGGAGTTTAAGCTGCCAATCGTAGTAGGAGAGGATGTGCACCCAGGGAGGACATATCAGTAGCCTATTTGATCCAGCCGAGTGAAGGACCTGAGTGAAGACCCAAGGCCATCCAGATCTGGCTCATCATACTTCTCATGATGGACACCGACCTTAGAATCCAGGATCTGTCCCAGGTGAAGGTATCTGATCTGGACCTAGATACCGGTTCTATCCTGGTCTCCGACAGGAATATAAAGATCTCACCGCGGGCTCTTTTAGAGCTTCAGGATTATCTTCAATACAGGCCAGGCCTAGCTTACCTCCTGGAGGGACGGTGCGGAAAGCTTCTAACCACAAAGTGGGAGAGGTGCATCCTGGAAGTCCTTATGAGAAAGGAAGGACTCATACTCCGCTAGAGGTCGTGGAATTGCAGTACTCCGAAGGATCTATTGGCAGGGTCTTTGCCCTCAGGATGGATGATGGCGAGGACCTTATTGAATCGATAACCAAGTTCGTCCTGGATAAGAAGATCAGCTCAAGCATAGCGCTCTTCCTCGGCGCCCTCAGAGATAGTAAGGCGGTCATGGGTCCAGAGGAGCCCACCATTCCGCCCGTGCCCCACTGGGAGGAGTACCAGAGCGCCTGGGAGACCTTCGGCATAGCTACCATCTACCCGTCGTCCAGTGGCCCTAAGCTCCACGTCCATTCCTCCCTGGGAAGGGGGCATGACTCCATGACCGGCTGCCTCAGGGAGAAGGCCAGTATCTACCTGGTGGTGGAGGCCGTCCTTATGGAGCTGATCGGGCTTAAGGCCACCAGAGATTACGATCCAAGCTTTGGATTCAATCT
>CAZKWM010000170.1:0-5254 GCA_964556405.1 uncultured Methanotrichaceae archaeon
ATCCTCAGATAAGGGAGCATCTACCTCCCGATATTTATCTTCTTGAGGTTCGAGAACCCATTCACCAGCTCATCTATCATGGAGTCCAGATCCATGAGAAATGGCATGGTCTTCTCCGTGGTCACTGCCCCAGGGGCCGTGGCAGCTATCAGCCCCTCATGCTCCAGGATCCTCAGGGAATAGCGGACCTTGTGACTGGGGATCTTGGCCACCTCCGCTAACTTTAGTATGCCTATTGGCTCGTTCTCCACCACGCACTTGAGGATAAGGAGGTGCCTGGCCAGCATCTCCATCTCGCAGCCCACCCTCTCAGTAAGCATATCTCAGCTCCGATTAATGAGCATCATTAACCGCGGGCTGCCTTATAATTCCATCGATTAGCACGGTAAATGCTACCATGTCTATGAGCCTATGCTCTGCCGTTGACGCCTGTTATTTATGCGTCCAGGGCCATCGTCCAGCATATCAGATCCATAGAAGTAAGCCCTAGCCCGACATCCGCCGCAGAGGTTTCTGTTGTCGCGGCTCTTGCATCCGTTGTGGAAGTTATCTCTATCCCTCAGGCGGAGGAAGGCGCTGTTCTCCACCCAGATCCGCTTAAAAGGCTTGCCCCTGATGTTTCCCTAGGGTACGGACATGAAGAACGCAGGGAATAATGACCTCTCCATCAGACTGGAGGCCGGCGTAAATTTTCCCCGCACCGCAGACGCCTATGAACTCGGCCAGGGGTTTGACGGTGTTATCCCCTCTGATGTAGAAGTGGACAGGAACGATGGGGCCGCCATCGAAGGATAGATAGACCCTAGCATACTGGAGGGCGGTGGTCAGAGCCTCCATCTCCTTGCTCATCAGGGTAGCCATCCTGGCATCGGTCTTCAGCTCCACGGAGTTGGACAGGGCCTGGGCTGTCCTATCACAGGGCCCCGGCTTTCCCCTGAACGGGTCGTGCTTCTTTGGGTCCGAGGAGTCCACCGAGACTTCTATGTACCTCAGGCCGATCCCTATGGCCCTCCTCCCGCCTCTCCAGATCCGAGAAGGTTCAGCTCATCCGATCCGGCAGATGATGCTTGCGGATAGTAGTGATCGCACCTGAAGTTGCAGGCGTTGGTGAGGTTCCAGACTACGAGGAAGGGGCCGGGAAGCCTCTAGGGCACGGTGACGCCGTACCTGGCTATAGCCCCCCACCACCACCAGGACGGTACATATGCCACTTCTGATACAGGGATCCTGGAGGAACGGCTTTCTTTACCGTCTCCTCTTTTCCGCCTGTCAGGCCGATGCCAAGCTTCATCCGCCGCTCTATAGTCTGGGTGTGGAACCTGACTGATAGAGGGTAATCCAGATTCTCTCCTGCATAAGCGCCTAAAGCCCAGTACAGGGAGGGCATCGTCCTCTCGCCGGTGCTGCAGGACCTCAAGACGCTCCTGAGAAAAGCTCTGGATAGAGGATTTCCAAGCACTCTCTTGAAAGCTTCCAGGTATGCCAAAACGCCTTTTTGGCCCTTATCCTCGTTCTGTATCGCCATCATCGTCGTAGCTTTATCAAAATTAATCTCCCCCCATCAGCATTAAATATTTTTGGCATACCTAGGCACATCAGCACGAAGATACAGAAAACTTGATAGAATATCGCCAGAAATGCTTCCACTATAATTATTAGCCCAATTGCAGCGGCGCAGGCCTCAGCAATCCAGTGATTTTTAAAATAGATGAAAATAAGGCATTTGAAGATCAGAGGGCGCTGACCCCAGATATGCCAGCCCAGAGGTTTGGAATAGCTCCCTTTATCAGGACCTGCCTCTTCTCCTCAGGAAATCTATGCCATGCTTGGAGACGACCTGCCTTCCCTCGTCCTTGCCCAAGATCTGAGGCGACTGGACTCCCGTGATCACCAGCATGGTCCTTATGGTGTGATCGAGGCTCGGGTCGATCTGGGCGCCCCATATGATCCTGGCCTCGGGGTTGACCTTGCTGTAAACCTCCTCCACCACCATCTCGGCGTCGGTGATGGTCATGTCCGGACCGCCCACCACGTTCACCAGGGCAGAGTTGGCTTCGGAGACATCCACATCCAAAAGGGGGCTTCTCAGGGCTTTCATCACCGAGTCCCTGGCCTTCTCCTCACCCTGGGCCTCGCCCATGCCTATCATGGCCACTCCACCATTGGTCATGACGGTCCTGACATCGGCGAAGTCCAGGTTTATGAGGCCAGGCCTGGTTATTAGCTCGGTGATGCCCTTGACCGAGCGCATGAGAACTTCATCAGCAACCTTGAAGGCCGCCTGAAGGGGCAGGTTGGGCACA
Source organism: uncultured Methanotrichaceae archaeon (assembly GCA_964556405.1). GTDB lineage: Archaea > Halobacteriota > Methanosarcinia > Methanotrichales > Methanotrichaceae > UBA114. The sequence goes on from CAZKWM010000170.1 coordinate 2,304, forward strand.
ACTTCCAGGAGCCTATCATTGGGGACGACGATGACTGTATCCGCGGCCTCTCTGAGCCTCTTCAATCCAGCCTCGGCATTGGACATGCGAATGGAACCCTCAGCGCGAAAGGGCAGCGTGACTATGGCGATGGTCAGGGCCCCGGCCTCCTTGGCAGCCTCGGCCACTACCGGCGAGGCACCTGTACCTGTGCCTCCACCAAGGCCACAGGTAATAAAGACCATATCGGCGCCTACCACAGCGCTCTTGACCTCATCTATGTTCTCCTGGGCAGCCTCCTCCCCTACCGAAGGAAGGCTCCCTGCCCCCAGTCCTCGGGTGGTGCGCCGGCCTATCAGAAATCTCCGGTCGGCGTTGACGTGGAGTAGGTGCTGGGCATCCGTGTTCATGGCGTAGAGCTCGGCCCCCTGGATTCCGCACTCGGAGAGGCGATCTATGGTATTGGAGCCTCCGCCGCCGCAGCCTATGACCCTGATGTTGGTGGTGAGCTCCTCCAGCACCGAGACCAGCTCCTCATCGCTCTTTACGACGCTGGAAGGCTTGGACCTGCCCTCTATCTCAGCCCTATTCAAGGCCTCGTCTATTATATACTTCATCTCCATCCCCCTGGGATCTAAGCGGATTTAAGCGACTTATTAGTATATACATTTTTTCATAGTGAGGTAACCAATTTCTAATAAAATAATTTGAAGGTATCGACCTTGTAATCATGGATAATACGCCCCTGACATTGAGGTGCTAAAAGATATTAGGTCGGATAATGTGGAATCATTTTAAGTATGTTATAATACACCTTAGGAAAAGGCGGCGGCTCAGGCCGACTTAAGAGCCTTGAGCTTCTCTATCTGTCTCATGACGATCTCAGACTCCTTGGCCTTCTCCCCTTCCAGGTACTGAATTATTTCCGGCAGGCTCTTGTTCAGCTTGTATATCCTGTAAGGCCTGCCCTTTCCAGGGTTCTTCTCGTCCCTCTCCGATATCCAGCCGAGCTTGCGGATCTCCCTCATGGCTATGCTCACCTCGGGCTGCCTGAGGTCTGAACCCATCTCTATCTCCCGCGATGTTGCCTCCTCCACTCCTGCAAGGTACGTGAGAACCTTGGCCACATTCCTCTTCAGCCCTATCTTCATGAGGATAGAAGCGAACTCCTCACGCTCTATATTTGGGGCTGGCGAAGGTACCTTCCTCACAGCGGTCACCAGGCGACTTACGGGCTGCGCCATACATATATGTTTCGTTAAATAATTGGTCGAGACTGTAGGAGGAAGTATCAATTTAATTATTTTTTAATCATCGCCGCTAATGCCCGTCAGGCTGATCTTCCAGTAGATCCCCATCCTCGGGCATGATACCTGCATATCTCGACGATAGCTATCTCAGGGAGTTTAGAGCTAAAGTAATATCAGCTAACGTTAACAGCGTTGTCCTTGATAAGACCATTTTCTATCCTCAATCAGGGGGACAGCCCTCCGATCAGGGCTCTCTCTTCCGCGGTGATGAGGAGTTCAAGGTGACAAGGGCTGAGGTTGCCGATGGAAAGATCATCCACGCGCTGGATAGAGAAGGCCTCGTGCCCGGGGACGCGGTCAGGGGAGTCCTGGATTGGGAGAGGAGGCACAAGCTCATGCGCGGCCACACCGCCTGCCACATATTAAGCGCGGTAATCTACAAGGAGACCGGGGCCAAGATCACAGGCAACCAGATAGACCTGGGCCGCTCGCGCGTGGATTTCAGCCTGGAGAAGTTCGACAAATCCCAGATGGCAGGCTACATCGAGGCCGCCAACAAAGTCGTAGGCGAGGACAGAGAGGTCGCGAGCCGCTTCCTCTCCAAGGAAGAGGCTATGAAGACCCCAGATCTGGTCCGCCTGGCCATGGAGGTGCCCGATAGGGAGGAGATCAGGGTGGTGGAGATCTCGGGCGTGGACGCCCAGGCCTGCGGCGGCACCCACATCAGGAGAACGGGCGAGGTTGGTATTATCAATCTCGTCAAGGCCGAGAACAAAGGAAAGGCCAATAGAAGAGTTTATTTCGAAATAGATTGAGGAAGAGTGAAGCTTAGGAGATGAGATATGAGCGAAGAAAAATCTGGTAAGAGCTCTGTGGACGAGCACGTCATGGAGATGCTGGGCAGGTGCAGGGTCAAGGTCAGAGGCGGCAAGGTGATGGAATCGAGCCAGCCCCAGATTGATTACTGCCCACTCTTTGCCAAGGTCCGGGGCATACAGAAGCTCACGCCGGAGGCCGCAGCCAGCAACATGGAGTTCCGTATGGAAAGGTATGGCATGTTTTCTCCCCAGAGAAAGCTGGACATGGATACCTTCGTGGGCTTTGGCGCCTCGGAGTCCATGATGACAGGGGTTGATCACGGCATAATAGAGGCTGCGGTTACCGTCTGCGACGGAGCTGGCACAGTCATCACATCAAACCCATCCCTGATCCAGGGAATGGGAGGATACATCTCCGGGGTGACAGAGACCGCCCCCATACCCGAGGTTATACAGGGCATAGAGGCCCGCCATGGCCACGTCCTCTCCCCGGCTGACGCAAAGATCGATCAGATAGCCGGTGCCAGGTGGGCGGCGGAGAGTTTCTCCAGGTTTGCGGTGACCGTGGCTGACGCAGATTCAGCCGATGCCCTGAGATCCCTGGAGAAGGAGAAAGGCGTGAGGATACTGATTGTGGGAGTTCACGTCACGGGCATAAGTTCAGAGGATGCCAGGAGGCTTCTTGCTGCCGCTGACGTGGTCACGGGCTGTGCCTCCAAGGCCATCAGGGAGCAGGTCAAGCCCCTGGTGCAAGTGGGAACAGCAGTACCACTATTTGGCCTGACCAAATGGGGAAAGGATCTCCTGGCGGAGAGGGCAAAAGAGGTGGAACAGCCACTGCTGATCAACACCATGCCCCTGCCGGTACTTCCTGAGAAGAAGCAACCCCACCCCCTGGTTTGAT
>CAZKWM010000171.1:0-5250 GCA_964556405.1 uncultured Methanotrichaceae archaeon
ATGGAATAGCCCACGCCGCCTTCGGTGGCATAGGCCTTGGGTACTTCCTGGGATCGGATCCCCTGACCTTTGGAGTGGCCTCGGCCCTAGTCACCGCTCTAGGGATAGGCACCATTACCTCCAGGTCCAAGGTCTCCGAGGATACAGCTATAGGAGTATTTCTCTCTACGGGCATGGCTCTGGGCGTAATCCTCATGAGCCTGAGCAGAGGTTACGCCAAGGACCTGTTCAGCTACCTCTTCGGCAACATCTTGGCCGTCACCTGGTTCGACGTGGGCACCATCTTGGTTCTGACCGTGGCGGTCCTGGCACTGGTCATATTGCTCTACAAGGAATTTCTGCTCTTATCCTTTGATCCAGTCTACGGCGAGGCGGTGGGACTGCCCGTGAGACGCCTTCGTCTCCTCCTTTTAAGCATGGTCGCCTTCAGCGTTGTAGTTCTGATAAAGATCGTGGGCATCATCATGGTCATAGCCCTCCTGACCATCCCCTGCGCCATCTGCAGACAGCATTTCAGAGGTCTGCCAGGCATCATGGCGGGCTCGGCGATTCTGGGCACGGTCTTTGTGACCATAGGGCTCATCATATCTTATTTCTTCGACGTCCCATCCGGCGCGACCATCATCATCACGGCCTCGGTGGCCTTCTTTGTGAGCACATTTATTTCGAGATAGCGACAAATAGTTGATGATCCCCCTTGAGCTTCCTAAGATCTCTCCTCTGCCTGGTATGCCTCCTGGCCATCTTCCAGCCTAGCCTGGGGGGCGAAGTCGTCTTCTTCGAAGGAGATCATTACAAGACCGTGGGATCTCCAAAGCTTGTGGCATCGGTTGCCAATCCCCAGATAGATCAGGGCAGGTCAATACTGAGGGTCGCCTTAGCCAACGTCGGAGCCCTGGAGGAGCTCATACCCGTGGGCAAGGGTACGGAGCCCAATGTCTCGGAGGAGATCTCGGAGGAGGGCCACGACGTCGATGCCGTCAACGTCACCGCCGTCCTCAGTGGCTCCGGTCACGTTACCGTGAGACCGAGGCCTGTCCACATCGACTCCCTGCCTTCGGGGTCCATGAAATACCTGGAGTTCGATGTGACGGCCGTGGATGAGGGCCCGGCGGATCTGACCCTGGACTTAAGCTACGAACACCAGGTTGACGTAACCGTGAGCGACGGTCTGGCCTCACCACTCTACATGCCCGCCAACAGCAGTTTAGGCCTTGAAGTGAGCATCAATGGACAGAAGAGGGAACTGAAGATCGAGGGTGTGAGCGCCCATTTGAGCCCGGGTTCCAACGGAACCCTTCTGGCTCTGGTAGGAAATCCCATGGATTTTATAGCTAAAAACTGCACTGCAAGGCTTGCGGCAGCCCCTCCTTTTAGCTCAGGAGGAAAGGTCAGCCTAGGGGATCTGGCCCCGGGGCAGGTTGCTGTAGCCAGGTTCTGGGTATCGACCGAGGATGACGCCCCTGCCAGGGAGTACCTCATGGCCTGCGAGCTTGGGCACGATGGAGGCGCCACAGCGTCTTCTTTCCCTGTGGAGCTGCCATCTAATTCCCTCTCCCTGAGCAAGATCATTCCCATTCTAGCTCTTCTCCTGGTCCTCTCCTCTGGATCCTTCTTCTTTTTAACGTGGAACAGGAGGGGAAGGAGGCGGCTGAGATGGTAGGATCTGAAAAGGCAGCAGGATCTGTAGGGTCCGAGAGGCCTTTAGAGTTCGAAAAGTCTGTGGTGGCCAAAGATATCATCAAGAGCTACAAAAACTTTTTCGGCAGCCGTCGGGCCGTGGTCCTCCAGGACATCTCCCTGGATATATCCAGCGATGAGATCTTCGGCCTCCTGGGGCCCAATGGCTCAGGCAAGACCACCCTCCTATCCATCTTCTCCACCCTGATATATCCAGACTCCGGGAGCCTCAGGGTTCTGGGGATAGATGCCAGAAAGAACCCTGATGCAATACGGAGACTGATAAACATAAGCACTGCTAAGCCCAACTTTCCCTGGAGCCTCACTGCTGAGGAGAACCTGAGATACTCAGCCATGCTCTACGGCATCCATGGGCCTGGGCTTAAGAGGATCGTCGACGACTCCATAGAAGCCTTCGAGCTTGGAGAATACAGTGATGTTCAGTTCGATAAACTCTCCACCGGACTGAAGCAGAGGCTCTCCCTAGCTAAGGCCACGCTGAACGACCCAAAGATCATCTTTCTGGACGAGCCGACAACAGGCCTGGATCCCGAGGTTGCCTCCAGGACCCGGTCCATTATAAAGGAGATTCAGCAAAGAGGAGTGTCCATCATAATGTCCACCCACTACATGCCAGAGGCAGAGCAGCTCTGCGATAGGATCGCCTTCCTCAGAAAAGGACAGATCACGGCTCTGGGAACGCCCATGGAGCTCAAGAACCACCTGGCGCTGGGGGAGAAGGTGACGGTGATTTATCAAGGTTCCGTGGATCTGAGAGCTCTAGAAAAGGTGCGTGGGGTGATGAAGGTGAGCTCATCCCCGAGGAAGGTCGAGCTGGTGCTGGACAGGGTTGGACAGGCAGGAAGCCTGGATAAGGTCATAAAGATATTCGGTCAGGCTGAGATCCTGGACCTGATGGTAGAGGAGCCCGATATGGAGGATGTCTTCCTTGAGCTGGCAAGGTGAAGTCAACAAGTACCTGGCATCGACCTACAAGAACTGGATAATATCCAAGAGGAACGCCTTTACTTTGTTCGAGCTGTTCTTCTGGCCCATCATTGGCCTTCTGTCCATAGGCCTTCTGACACGGTTCCTACAAGTGGGCACGGGCTACATATCCTTCCTCCTCATAGGATCCATAGCTCTGACCGTGCTTCAGGTATCTCAGATCGATGTGGCTTATGTGCTTCTATTTGACATGTGGTCCAAGAGCATAAAGAATACCTTCATAGCGCCTGTGAAGAGCTACCACCTGATCTTCGGCTCCCTAATCTTCGGCGCCCTCAGGGGCACAGTGGTCTTTGCCATCCTAGCCCTGGTGAGCTATTATCTCTTCGGCTTCAACTTCCTCCAGGGTGGTTTGATCCCTGTGGTGGTCTTCCTGGCGGGGATCTTTGCCGTGGCCGCAGTCATAGGCATTACAGTCTGCATCTCCATACTGACCTTCGGCCAGAAGGCGGACGTGGCAGCCTGGAGCTTGAGCGGCGTAATACTCCTGGTCAGCGGCATCTATTACCCTGTAAATGTCCTGCCTCCGCCTTTTCAGCTCCTGGCCAGGGTCATACCCTTGACCTACTTTCTGGAGTACTACAGGTCGGTATATATCCCCGGTCAGCACAACATCCTCCTTGGCGCGGCCCTCGCCGTCATTTACCTGGCGGTCGGGCTTCTGGCCTTCGATATGGCCATAGAGAGGGCTAGAAGGACGGGAATACTGCTGCGCCTATCTGAGTAGGAGATAAGCACGAGCTTAATAGGAGCTGAGCAGGAGAACCGAGATTGATCGAAGGAACCCTCTGCGGCATAAAGCTTGGAGATCAGTACCCTGTGAGGATCATGGCGGTGATAAACTTGAGCCGTGAGTCCTTTTACAAGGGTTCCATAACCGGGCCTGCAGATGCCCTTACCAGGGCTCGGGCTCTGGTCGATGAGGGTGCCGATATCCTAGACCTGGGAGCGGTCTCCACGGCTCCCGGCGCTCCTGAGATCAGTCTTGCTGAGGAGAGGGAGCGGATGATGCCTGTAGTCAAGGCCATAGCTTCAAGCCTGGAGGCGGGCATATCCGTGGATACCCAGAGGGCAGTCGTGGCTGACGAGGCTCTAACTTCAGGAGCTACCTGCATCAACGATGTCTCAGGCCTCTGTGATTCAGCCATGACCAGGACTATTGCCGATCACGATGCCTCAGCGGTGATAATGGCCTCCAAGAAGAGGCTCGGCGATCTACTGACCATGGACGAGGTTATCCCCTTGCTCTCGGAGAGGATTAGGTCTGCCATAGAAGCGGGGGTATCCCCGGATAAGGTGACCGTAGACCCCGGCATCGGTCATTGGATTCCTGATAAATCCCCTGAGTACGACCTAGCCCTCCTGGACGGCATGAGGAGGCTTAGAGTCCTGGGAAAGCCCGTGGTGGCGGCCCTGTCCAGAAAATCCTTCCTGGGGTCCATCCTCTCCAGGCCCGACCCAAACGAGAGGCTCCTCGGCACCCTGGCTGCCACGGCCATTGCCGTCTATAACGGAGCCCACCTAGTCAGGACCCACGATGTGGCTACGAGCCTCGATGCAATAAAGGTGGCCAGGGCAACTAGGGGCAGAGTTCCTTCCGCAGGAAACGCCGAGATCCTCTCCTGGCTGGGACAGGGCAATGATCTTCAGGAGGCTTTGAGGGGAATAGAGGTCGATGAGGGAGGAGTTCAGGTTCTGTGCAAAAAAGGCTCTTTCAGAGTCATCTCTTTGAGCAACTTGAGCTCCATGGAGGCCATAGTCATAAAGCAGGAGATGCTGGCTTTAGGTGGCGACGCCGCCACCCCCAAGTTGGCTCTGCGGTGTGACCCCAGTCCGGAGGAGGTCCTGGTCATGGGCACCATATCCCAGGTCACCAGGCTTGTAAAGCGCTTGGAGAAACAGCCCTTTAACCTGCCTGCCATAAGTAAGGCCATAGATGCAGCTTTAAAGCAGATAGATGATCCTAAACGCTACAGGTGAGATCCTTGGAAGTGCTGGGCATAAAGACCGAGCTGATAAATATCGGAGACGACATAGTGGAGGCCCTGAAGAAGGGCATGGAGAAATCAGGCCTTAAGTTGGAGGAGGGGGACATCCTGGTGATCTCCGAAAGCGCCCTTGCTACCTCCGAGAGGAGGGTAGTGAACCTGGAAGAGGTAACTCCCTCCAGGCTTGCCTGTACTCTGGGGGCCAGGTACTCCAAGGATCCGCGTGAGATGGAGCTCATATTGAAAGAGTCGGATGAGATCATGGGAGGCATCCCTGGTGTTGTCCTTACTTTAAATGGGGGCTTCCTCTACCCCAATGCAGGGATCGATCACTCCAACGCCCCTCCAGGTTATGTCATCCTCTTCCCTGCCGATCCCAAGAAGGCTACCGAGAATATTCGAAGGCGGATCTCAGGCGGCAAGAAGATAGGGGTCATCGTGGGTGACAGCAGGACCCACCCCCTGAGGTTCGGCTGCGTGGGCGTGGCCCTAGGCTGCGCAGGCATAGAGCCCGTGGAGGATGCCCGCGGACAGGTGGATCTCTACGGCAAGCCCCTTTTGGTCACCAGGAAGG
>CAZKWM010000172.1:0-5195 GCA_964556405.1 uncultured Methanotrichaceae archaeon
GCGGGAAGCTCAAGGGCAAGAGAGGGCTTGTAGTGACACCCTCCGAAGAAGGGCCGAGTTGCTGCGGTCCCTTGGTCCAGATCTTCCGCATGTCCTTTGAGTACCTAGGAATGGACTTCCTAGGAAGCCTACTGGCTACAGCTTACGAGCGTGGTGAGGTAGCAGGGAAAAAGGAGGAGATGGAGAAGGCTTATAGGCTGGGAGCATCGATTCCATAGCGTAAGGATTCTAAGAGATAAGCGGCCTTCGCCAAAGAAAAAGGATTAATGAGGCTGGCCTGGGGTTGTGCCTGCGATTACAGTCTTGGTTACTTTGCCAGTCGCTGAATTTATGTACACCAGATCCCTGCCCAGCGTAAACACATAAGAGGCCTTGTCGTCAAAGTTCTGAGGCGACTTGAGTGCCACCGATTGAAAAGGCCCAAGGTACCCCGCCTTCCTCAGAAAGACTATCGCCGCCTCGAGGCTCATGCCCCTGGGAAGCTCTTTTATGGCCGTCTCTTTCCAGGGCCTGGCCTCCCTGTGAGCCTTCCCAAATTCTCCATTAGCATAATCCAGGGTGATCACCGAGTCCCCATCTATCTCAGTGAAGATGAAACTCCAGTGATCCACGTCATCGGCAACCATGGCTGAACCATTGAATGGGATGCCCAGATTCTCTACCTGGACCGCTGTAGGCCACTGGGGCTTCACGATCCTCTCAGCCTCAGCCATCCGCGCAGGGTTGTGCCCTTTTGTAGGTATTTCATCCATAGCTAGAACTCCCATCAGTATATAGAATTTATGAGATTTACCTTTTTTCCATCGAGACAAGGATAGACATTAAGGCCCTCCTGTCGGAAAAAAGACGATCGAAAGTTCAAAAAATTCAGGGTTTTATTAAATTATTATACGCATTAATTTTATTTTAGATCTATCCATAATAGGAGAATGGAACTTGGATTCATTTTTATTATATCCAATTTACTCTTTTCAATCTGCAGGAAATTACTTGGTATCAACGCTGCAAAAACTAAAACCTAATTTATTTAATTCACGACCGACTGAGCGAAGAACGCTGAAGATTTCATCATAAGCGCCCGATTCACATAACTCTAAATTCAGTCCGTGGACTGTAGATTTAGCGCCATAAATTCTAGGCGCATCTGACCAACGGCAGCCAACTATCAGGACGTATAGAACTCCGTTAAATGTTTTACGCAAATCTGTCCTTGGTCTACCTGTTATTGGCTTTTGCTGTGGAAGGTTTAGTTCTATTAACGCCCATAGATTATCATCTATTCACGTTGATACAAAAAATTTTATTGGAACATGCTAGATGGTCGATATAGTTCGGGACAGCCTCTTCAAAAAGTATATATATACTTTTTACACATCATGGCTAAATTTTTTAAGCAGTATCTAACTGAGCTTATTCTAGGACACTTTCTCCCATCGGCGATTCTGCTATCCTCGACCTCGGCTATCGAGGTGAGCATGTCTGGCGACATCGACAGCGTCTCAGAGACCGTCTCCGCAGGCACCGATGATTCAGTCAACGTAAACATGATGTTATCTATGGACAATATTGAAAATAGTGTATCGAGTAGCGGAAACTTTACAGATTGTCACACGGCCAATGAATGGTCAGGTGTGACGGCAAGCGTATGTGTAAACATAACGGCTGCAAAGAGCTATAATTATAACTACAGACTGAACGACGACCCAATTAACCCAGAACCCCAGGAGAAATTCGATAAGTAATCGGAGGTTTGCTTATTTATAAAAAAAGATCCAGCGGAGGGAACCTCACTCTTCCCTAAAGATGGTCTGATCCCTGGCAGGACCCACTGAGACCGCGGAGATATCTACGCCCAGAAGATCCTCCAGCCTCTCCACGTAGGACCTGGCGTTCTCGGGCAGATCATCGTAGCTCTTGGCCGTGGTGAGGTCCTCGGTCCACCCGGACATATCCTCGTAGAGGGGCTTGCACCTGGCGAAGTCAGTGGTGCTCTCGGGTGGATAGTCGATAGTCTCGCCGTCGATTTCATAGGCGACGCAGATCTTTATGGGATCGAGGCCCGTAAGGACGTCCAGCTTGGTCAAGGCCATCTCGGTGTATCCGTTGAGGAAGACCGACTTTAAGCCTAGGACGGCATCAAACCAGCCGCACCTTCTGGCCCTGCCGGTGGTAGTGCCATACTCCCCGCCCGTCTCCCTCATCTTAAGACCTATCTCATCATTGAGCTCTGTTGGCATGGGCCCTTCTCCAACCCTGGTGATGTAGGCCTTGATCACACCCACAACGTTGTCCACCATCACCGGGCCCACTCCCAGGTTGGCGCAGGCGCTTCCTGCGGTGGTGAAGCTGGAGGTCACGAACTTCTGGGTACCGTGGATGATGTCCAGAAAGGCGCCCTGGGCTCCCTCGGCCAGGACGTTTCTCTCGTCCTCCAAAGCCAGGTTGATCTCCAGAGAGACGTCTGTAACATTATCCTTGAGTGTCTCTCCGATGTCCAGGTACTCCTTTAGGAGGCCATGATCTCTGACTATGGAGGGATCTCCGCCCATATCTGAGATGGCCTTCTCCTTGGCCGGAGCTATTTCCTTGAGCTTCTCCTCCAGGAGCAAAGGATCCGTTAAGTCCTGCATCTGGATTTCCTCCCGGGCGAACTTATCGACGTAAGCAAAACCTATGCCGCGGTTGGTGGTGCCGATCTTCTGGGACCTGGCCTTCTCCCGCAGCTTATCCAGCTCTATGTGGTAAGGCATGATGATGCTAGTCTTGGCATCTATCCCTAGGTCCACCTTGATGCCCTCGGACTTCAAGACCATCAACTCATCGTAAAGGACCTTGGGATTCACCACGACCCCCGGCCCTATGAGGAGCCTGGCACCTAAGATGGCCCCGCTGGGAACCAGATGTAGCTTGTAGGTCTTATCGCCGACCACAACGGTGTGGCCCGCATTGTCCCCTCCCTGAAATCTGACCACTACATCATAGTTCTCGGCCAGGAGATCTATGACTTTGCCCTTACCCTCATCACCGAACTGCGCGCCCGTTAATATCGTAAACATAGCAGTCGGGTGACCTGCAACGTAGATAACGGTTGTGATAGATAGGGCTATGCCGATGGCCACGCTGCTGCAGAGTTAACGGCTGCGCTAATGCCTAGAAGGCTGACGCTACCCTTGAATCCTCCTTATAACCTCTGAGGCTATAGCCCGGGTCACATCAACCCCCATGGCCTCGAAGATACCCCTGCCTGATGGTGTGCCGTTTACCTCTATCACCTTCAGGCCCTCCGCAGTCTCCAGAAGGTCCACGCCGCTGTAAACAGCCCCCACCGCCCGGCTGGCCCTGACCGCCAGATCCCTGAGCTCCTCCGTGATAGCGCAGGGCTGCGCCCTTCCTCCTCTGGCCAGGTTGCTGACCCACTGCCCGGGCTGCGCCACCCTGTAGATGGCGCCCATTAGATCATCTCCGACCACGAAGGCCCTGATGTCCCTGGGCACCTCCATGGGCACCAACTCCTGGAGATAGATGACCCCCTGGAATCTCAGGATGGACCTCAGCCCCTCTTCTCCGGTGATGGACTCTATGCCCTTGCCCTTGTAACCGAAGAGTGGCTTGGATACGCTGCGCCCGTAATTTTCCAGGGCCATTAGAGCCCCTTTCAAGCTGGAGGTCACCGTAGTCCTGGGAGTCGGTATCCCCACCCTCTGGAGGGCAAAGGAAGTGGAGAACTTGTTGGCTGCCCCAGCTATGGCCTCCGGGGGGTTCACGACCGGTAGGCCCAGATCCTCCAGAGACCTCAGGACCTCGAATCTGAAGGCCACATCCTGGGACGTACCGCCCCTGCCCATGTCCCTGACCACCAGGCCGTCCATGCCCATTAGATCATGTCCACTGCAGGCCAGGCGCAGGTCACCTCCCACCGATGCCGTCAGGTCTGAGAGGTCGATGAAGATGGCATCGATCCCTGCCTGAAGAAAGGAGGAGAGCATGGCCCTGGCGGTCCAGTCATCTCTGTCTGAAACAGCAATACCGAAGCGCATGGATGGCAGGACGACGGACGGGTATATCTTCTTTATTTCAATTTCATTTATCCAAAAATCCAAAGATTAGGTGAAAATTGAAGGGAAAACCTTACTTAGCAACGCCTCTGCTATCCAGCCTGACGGCCTCCCTGGTAGTAGGGACGATCCCGGCTTCGTTGCTGATCTCCACCTTGAAATCCCTGGTATCGGTTACGATATTTCCCCAGGGTTGCCTGTAGACCCCGGCCACCTCGGTCTTCCCAGCCTTCAAGGGTGTGAAGGTGAAGACCTCTATATCCTCCCCCTCTATTTCGTGGCTGTCCTGGCGTACCATGTGGTAATCGAAGTCCAGGAACCACTTGTAGGCACCCCTGCACCTCAGTGTTATGACAAAGGGCTTTCCAACCCTGGCCTTGATGATCCCCCCGGTCTCCTTCATTTCCCAGGGCATGGAGTAGCTGCTCACAGGCGCTATCAGAGGGTAGTAGTCCTTATTGTGGGAGTCTATCACCAGGGGCTGATCACCTATGCCGTCGCCGTTTTCATCCTTGCCGGAATAATCCATCCAGAAGTTGCCCATGTATCCCTGGTAGGCCGCGCCGTTGTACTGGTAGCTTATAGGCTGGCTGGAATTCCAGAAGCACTGACCGGCAGAGATTATGCGGGGACCATAAGGCATATCATTGAGGTAAATCCTGTTGCCCCTGGACTTTATGGCCAGAAGGACGGTGGAATTGGCCATCTGCTCAAGCTTGAATCCCCGGAGGGTCACACCATCGGCCGAGATGACTATAGGCTCGCCATTCATGCCAAGGGTAGGCCTTCCATGACCGCTGTCCAGGCCCCTCAAGATCACATTCCTGTCTAGATCGAAGCCACCTGGACAGTTGGAGCTGTTGAACCAGATGGTCTCATTGGGTCCCGCCACCTTCACCGCCGCCTGGATGGTGGGGTAATCGCAGCCCCCAGGACAGATGGATAGGCTTGCCAAAGATGGAAATATCCACACCGGAATGGAAGCGATCAGAGCTATTAGAAGGATGAAACTGCCAGCTCCAGCCATAGAGATTCTGGGACCTCAGGGACTTAAAAGCATTACGATGATTCCATCCTCATATCATAGAAAGATGCAGGGCGCAAACTCCGGTCTTCAGGCCGGAGTAAGCCGTAAACGGT
>CAZKWM010000173.1:0-5135 GCA_964556405.1 uncultured Methanotrichaceae archaeon
GTGGCCTTCTTGGCCCTGTGAGCCACGCGCCCCACCGTGGGTACGTACTCGAAGGCGTAAGGGAGGTCGCAGGCCTGGATCTCGGGGCCGCCGGTGACTATGACCGGGACAGAGATGCCCCTGTATAGGCTCTCCTTCTTCTTTATGCAGTCAGCAAAATTTCCGAAGATGAAGACCGCGGCGTCGTGCTCATTGATGAGGCCCGCCTCGTACTCGTTGATCTGGGCAATCTCCCTGCCCACGCCCCTGGCCATGCCTATCATGTTGGACTTGGCTCCGTTTCTCCTGAGGTACTCGGCTATATCGCAGGCGCTGTGGGGCAGGTGGTGGATGGCAAGGGTCGGTGTGACCACGGCGATCTCAGTCCCGGCCAAGGGAGCCCTCACCAGTTCTCCTCTAAGCTCCGAGACTAGGGCCTTCAAGGCCGGCATATCCTCGGATGGCAGAAGCATCAGGAGGATAACCTCACTCTGGCTGACGTTCTTCTGGAGAACGTATCCTCCCAGGTCCTCCACAAGCTCTATCACCAGGTCATGCTTGTAGACGCCGCCTGTGAACATCACGGGCTCAAGCATTCTCCATCCTCCTTATCTGTTCCCTCATCTCTGAGACAAGCTCCGGGGTCAGGGACTCCTCTGCGGCGATGAAGAAGAAGCTGTTATCGGTCATCTCGTTTCTCCGGTTTCTAAAGCCCTCGGGGGCGACCCTGATCAGGGCATCGGTCAGATCCTGGTGGAACCCGGCCTCTAGATCGGTCACCACCATGTCGGAGGGATCCTTATCGGAGGCTATAACCACCGTATCTCTCAGGGGCTGCTCAACCCTCTCTCTGCCATAAGCCGCCCATAAGGCCTTGAGGAGGTCGGCCATATGCTCCTCATCATTGACCTTTATCTGATATCCTCCCTCGGCTTTGGCCACATCTCCGATGTCCCTGGCTTTGAGGGGAGGTATGCCGCTCCTTATCAGGCCGTAGACCGCAAAGGCCGGGCGCTTTATATCCATGTGGACGTAGAGCCTTCCCAGGGACCTTATGAGCCCCAGGTCCTGGAGGATGTCCATGATCAGCTCTCTGTATTTTTTCTCTCCAAAGGGTTCGCCTGGGATCTCTACCTTGAAGACCTCCATGGGCTCCATGGCTTCAAGCCTCCAGCAGCCCTGAGACCAGGAGGGCAGCGCCCACGGCTCCTATGTACTGGGCATAGGGGGGAACTATAACCTTGATGCCTAGAAGCTGCTCCATGGCTTTAGGCAGCCCTTCCACCAGGGCGGTTCCTCCCACCATGATGACGGGCTCCTTGACCTCCACCTCCTGGAGCTGCTGCTCGTAGACCTGCTCGGCAACCGAGTGGCAGGCGGCCATGGCTACGTCCTCGGGCTTGCGGCCCATGGCGAGGCTGTTGACTAAGCTCTGAGTACCGAAGACGATGCAGTAGCTGTTCATGGCCACATTTTGGTAGTTGCCCTTGAGAGCAAGCTTTCCAAGCTCGCTTATGTCAACATCAAGGCGCTTGGCGGTCAGCTCCAGGAACCTTCCCGAGGCTCCGGCGCAGATGCCGCCCATGGTAAAGCCACCAGGAATTCCATCCTGGACGGCTATGGCCTTGTTGTCCATGCCGCCGATATCTATGACCGTGGCAGGACCTTTCTGGGCATTGGCCAGGAAGACAGCACCTTTGGAGTTGGTGGTTATTTCTTCCTGGGTCAGCTTGGCGTTGAAGTGCTTTCCTATCAGGAACCTACCGTAGCCAGTAGTCCCTATGGCCTGAATATCCTCGGCCTTAAGACCTGAAGCCTTCAGGGCGGCATTATAAGCATCCTCAGAGCTCTTGATGACGTCGGTGGTGGGGACCCATCCCGTCCCTATGACCTGGTTGTCCCTCATTATCACCGATTTGGTGGTGGTGGAGCCTGAGTCTATGCCCGCTGTGATGCCGGTCTGCCTCTCCCTAGCCAGGAGGCTTCTATACTTGACGGTGGTAACCAGGGCCTCCATCCTGGTCAGGAGGGTCTCTGCCGTTGTCCTCTCGGTGAAGGAGTAGGAGAGCACCGGGACCTTGGAGTTCTGATGAATGTACTTTCTAATCTCGCTCCTAATGATGGCAGCTTCAGCGCACCTGAAGCAGGTCATGACTATGACCGCATCAGCCAGGTCAGGATTCTCCACGATCCTGGTTGCCCTGGCCATGGCCAGATTTAAGTCACCAGAGGAGACCGAGATGCCGAACTTCTTTTCCACGTTGATGATGTCGTCCAGGTCCACCTCGGGGTAGACGATCTTGGCTCCGACGGTCTCCGCTGCCCTCTCAATCTCCCTCTGTATGCCGCTGTACTCGGCCCCGCAGGCCAGCTCGGCAATCCGTATCACTTCAACCCCTCCAGGAAGGCCTTTATTCTGGCCACGAACTTCCTGGCCTCGGCCTCATCCTGAGGATATATCAAATCCAGGACCGGTATTCCCTTTGTCTTTATCAGAAGCCTCACCAGCTCATTGGTCCTGTTGCAACCGGCACATCCGGTAAGAATTCCAGGATCGTTCAGGACGATTCCGGCATCTGCCTCTTCGATAAGGGGCCCAATCAGGGCCATCCTTCCTCTGACGCCCGAGGGCACATCCACGGCTGCATACTTGAGGCCCTTCTTGGGATCCTCAGGTGTAATGTTTAGGGGCGGCGATTTTATCTCGGGGTTGGTAACCCTGTCCCTTACAGCCTCTGGAGCTACCAGGGACTTGTGACCCATCCTCTCCACGAGGTCAGCGAGGATAAGGCTGGTGGGGGGGTAGATTATGATTTTTGCCATGAGATACCTCAAAATCAAAATTTCAGGAGATCTCCTCTTTGACGATTTCATCCAGCTTTTTTATGCTTATGGGCCTCTTCTTCAGGATAGTCTCAGTATCTTTGGGCCCAGGACTTGCCTTCTCCTCCGAGGCCAGAGCCCTGGATATCAAGGGCAAAAGCTTGGACTCGGACTCTATCATGTAGTAGCCGGGCCTGGCTCCGCCACCCCTGCGTCCTCTGCAGCGCCTGGGATCGCCCGGGGGAAAGCCCCTATCTTTTATGAAAATGCCTGTGGGATCCATGGCCCTGATCTCCTTGACGAGATCGGCGACCTCCTCTTCTTCGCCGTTGATGATGATGCCAAAGCAGGTCTCTTTGACGTTGATGTTGCGCTTGGAACCGTAGATCCTCATGGCTATGTCCGAGGGCAGTGTCTCGGACTCGGGAGATGTAATTATGTACTTGGTAATCCTCACGGTCTCACCTCCAGGACGTAGACCGTCTCCCCCTCCTTGACGTTTTTGAGCTTCTCCGGCTCTAAAACCCTTCCTATGACGTTGGTGGCCTCGAACTTCTCTCCAGAGGGGCCGTACCTTCTATCGGCCGCGGTTTTTATGCCCACCAGGCCTATCCTCTTGGCCACGGAGTTGGATACAGCAATAGAACCAGCAGGCACAGGTCCTTGAGGCTTGTTCTCGGGCAGAAGATCCTTGTAGCTGGTGGCCTCGATGGCGGGCTTGAATAAGAACGTGTTCTCGTACACGAAGTAGACTGGTAGGGGGCCCACGGGCCTTTCCTTGAGCCCAGTCACGTGCCTGAAGTAGTCCAGGGTCTTGGGCGCCTGGCTATCGAAGAGCTCTATGGAGATCAGGTGGTCGGCAGGGATGGCCGAGAGCTTGACCTTTTTATCCCTTAGAACCTCCATGGTGGTACCAGGCTCCTGCTTTATCACCACGGCGTCATCGTTCTGGTAGCCCTCAACCTCAGGGGTGATCCCCCTACCTTTCAGGGTATCGAGGGCTTTGTGAAGGTTCTCGCCCATGAGCATGATCCTCTCGGGCCTCACCTTCACCGTCAGGAGATGGTCTGGGGATGCCAGCTTCACCATATCCAGGCCGGCGGTAACCCTTCCCACCACAGAGTGTCCGGGGTTGGAGGTCCTATCTGCCTTGTAGACGAAGATCCTGCCAAGACCTCTGCCGCTGGTCCTCACGGTCACTGTGCCTTCAAGCCTCGGCTCCCTGTGCTCGAAGCCTATGCGCTCAGTTAAAAGCCGGTCCGAGGATATGTAGGAGCTGGAGGTGGAATCGGTCCTGAAGGTACCGTTTCTGGCCGAGGCTAAGAAGAACTCGGCTCCGGCAGGGGCGTCTTCCATCAGCTCCACCTCGAACCTGGTGAAGATCTCCATGCCCTCGGAGAGGGGCGTCGACATATCGGTGGTCGCCAGCTTCTCGGTCAGGTCCTCCCATTCGACTATGGGCTCTACCCCAAGGATCTTATCTCCACTCTCCAGCCTGTCCAGGGTATTCTTTCCACCGACGACGTGGGCAAAGACGCCACGGTTGCCGGCCACTCCATAGGCCGCAGTGTGCCTCTTTCTTACGAAGATCAGGTGGGTCTTATCGGCCTCAAAGCCCACGGCCCCCAGGACTACCTCCCAACGGTTATACTCGTGGGCATCCCTTCCCCACTCCATATTCGTCTTGAAGGGGCCGAAGGCCACTGAGTCGGTGGAGGCCCACCTGGCTTCAGAACCCTTTATTTCTCCAACGCTCTCGTGCCATATTCTCTGCAGATCGCCATCTATCAGCTCAATCCTGATCTTTCCCTTGGTGGAGTTCAGCCAGTAGGAGTTGGTCTCCTTGGACTTTTCTCCCCTGCCCATGACGATTCCCACCACTGTGCCATCTGCAGGCTTCGATCCTGCCCTGGCCAGGGCATCGCCAAGGGTGGCACCGGCCGCAAGATCCATGCCCTCGCCGTCAACAGTGACCCACACAGTTCAGCTCCCCAGCATCTCATGCTGCTCCTCTGCTGTGATCTTAGCTAAGACCTCTTCTGGCAGACCTGTAATAACCCTCTTTCCATCCCTCACGAGCATGGCTCTATCGCAGACGTTCCTGATGAAGTCCATGTCGTGGCTGACTATGACGAAGGTCTCCCCAAGCTCCTCCCTGGCGTTGAGGATGGACTTGGTTACCTCCACCTTGGTTATGACGTCCATGGTGCCCGTTGGCTCGTCCAGTATGACGATGCTCGGCTCCTTGATGAGGACCTGGGCCATGGCTACTCTATGGCGTTCTCCCTCCGAGAGCTCGTCGGGCATTTTTTCCAGGATGGCCTCGGCCTGAT
>CAZKWM010000174.1:0-4980 GCA_964556405.1 uncultured Methanotrichaceae archaeon
GCAGTATGAAGTTGCTGCCTATGAAGCCCAAGCCACCGGTGACCAGTAGATCCATACTCATGTCCCTCACATCATTCTTACAGCATGATGTCCGAGTTATCCCCGACTATGAGCCTGGAGCCCTTAGGCTTACATTCCGATTCCCTTATGCGGACGTTCCTGCCAATGAGGCTTTCCACGATCCTTCCGGCGTTGGTGACCTTAGATCCGTCCATGATGATGCTGTCCTCGATCTCAGTGCCCGAGATATCACAGCCGCTGCCGATGGAGGTGTACGGCCCGATATAGGCATCGGAGATGGTGCACCCCTTTCCCACAGAGCACGGACCTTTGATGATGGAGTTTTTAACCACCGAGCCCGAGTCCACGATGACCCGACCTATGATCTTAGAGTCCACTGACACCCCACGGTTCACAGCCTGGATGTCATCCAGGATGAGGCGGTTGGCCTCGAAGATGTCTTCGGGCTTTCCAGTATCCTTCCACCAGGATCCGACTATGGATGCCTCTACCTTGTAGCCGTTTTCTATAAGCCACTGGATGGCATCGGTGATCTCTAGCTCATTTCTCCAGGAGGGCTTTATCTTATGGCAGGCCTCCAGGATCACCGGCTTGAAGAAGTATATGCCCACCAGGGCGAAGTTGGAAGGGGGAACCTTGGGCTTCTCTATAAGGCGCCTGATATTGCCCTTCTCATCCAGGTCGGCAACCCCGAAGCGCTGGGGCTCGGCCACTTGGGTCAGCATCACCAGAGAGTCGGGCTTCACATCCCTGAATATCCTGGCAGGGGCCTCTATACCGCCTTTAAGAATGTTATCTCCTAGGTACATGATGAAGTCATCATCCAGGAAATTTTCTGCAACTAATATGGCATGGGCCAGGCCATTGGGATCCTCCTGGTGTATGAACTCGATATTGGCATCCCAATCCACGGAAAGGACCGTATCCATCACCTGCTCTTTATTGGGACCTACGATGATGCCTATGTCCCTGGCTCCGACCTTGATGACGTCCTCTATGGCGTAGAACAGGACCGGCTTATTAGCTACCGGTATGAGCTGCTTTTGTTGAGAGTAAGTCAGGGGTCTAAGCCTCGTTCCAGACCCACCTGATAGTATCAGAGCCTTCACGAACGCACCTAAGATCTAGACATAGCAGGTAGGATTAATAAATTCCGTCCTCTTCCTGAAGTTTCTACGTTCTTCCAGGGAAGGCGTTCTCCAAATATCATCTTAAAATTTAGATTCGCCCCCTGCGCCTTTGTGCCCTGTGGTGAAATATCCTTTGACTAAACCATAAACTACAGAGGCACGAAATCCAAAGAAGACCACCACTTTTACGGTAAGGTCAGCTTCCAGAGATTAAAGCCTCTGACTGCCAAAGCGCAAAAAGGAATTACGTCTCTACGCAGGGCTTTTCTTACCAGACCCCTTGTAAACTCGCTGATAACTATTATGTCATCGGAGAGGTTGAAGAAAATGTCCTCTTCAACGAGCTCCATCCCCTTTAAATCCTTTTTTTATCAAAGGAGACTCCAGGTGATTTATTAGAGGCACGACGTAGATCTTCTTGCCCGTCATTCTCCCCAGAGTCCTCGTAACAGCATCGAAGAGAAAAAGATCAGAACTGTGATACGAATCTTCCAACATAACAGCATTCAAGTCCACACTTCTTAAGCGCTTTAAGAGCAAAAGGTTCCTACGGACGGAAGAAAGGATGAACCTGAAGGGGCCTTTATAGGGCTTACTCTGCCAGAAAATGGTCTCAAAGCTGGTAAAACGGAGTTTAAGGTACTGGCGTAGCTTACTAAAGTAGATCTCCCCACTGGTTACAGGAGTATCAGCAATACTCCCAGCACTTTAACATTGTTCATTTATCATTACTTCCTTAAAGTGTATATTTGAAGGGCGTACCCGGGCACATATAATTAATTCCAGACGTAAAGGCGGCAACATCATGCTTCCACCCTCTTCTGGATAGTAAACTGCGATGATTCCCTCCTTGGATAGACTGGTAACCTCGTTGATCTCAAGACCTCATATATCCCTTATACCTTTTAAATTTTTTTAATTCAATTTTGATTTAAATAAAAACCCACGTCAGCGTAGAGCTGAAATCTGCCGCAGCCTGAAACCACCAGGTAACTCTTTAGCCGTCTCATGAGAGAAAGAAGTATACAACACAATAATAGCAAAGTTAGGCCTATAGTTCAAGGCCCCTGGTAAACTATCTCCACGTTATCCATGCCCAAAATTATCTTCCTCAGCTCCTCGCAGTTTATGGGGCGCTTGCATTCGCTGCAGGCCTTGACCTTTTCGGAGAGGAGGGCGATCTCCTGATCACTAAGGTGATAGCCCATGCGCTCAGTTATGTACCTTAAGGCCTTGGCTCCGGTATGCTTGCCCATGATGATGCGCCTCTCGGCCCCTACTATCTCCGGCGAGTAAGGTTCGTAGGTTCTAGGCTCCTCAAGGACTGCGGCCACGTGGATGCCCGACTCGTGGGCAAAGGCGTTATCCCCCACCACGGCCTTATTCTTGGCCATGGAGACTCCTGAGTAAGACTGCACAAGGCCGGAGAGGTTTTTCAACTTGGTCAGATCGTAACGATCGACGCCATAGTGGAGCTTTAAAGCCACGAGCATCTCCTCCAGGGGCACATTGCCGCTCCTCTCTCCTATGCCGTTGACTGTGGTGTGAAGCTGCTTGGCCCCGGCCTCGGCGCCCGCCAGGGCATTGGGCAGGGCCATGCCCATGTCGTCATGGCAGTGCATGCAGATGGGTATCTTGACTACCTTTCGGATCTCGCTTATCATGTAGTAGGTGGTCCTGGGGTTCATGATGCCCACGGTGTCCGCCACGCTCACGTAGTCGGCGTGATGCTCCTCGGCCTTCTTATAGAGCTTCTTTAGGGTATCGAAGTCGGTCCTGGTGGCATCCTCGGCGGAGAACCTGACTATGAGGCCGTGGTCCTTGGCGTACTCCACGGTCTCCAAGGCGCACCTGGTGGCCTCGGGGCAGCTCATGTGGAGCTTGTGCTTCAGATGAAGATCGGAGGTGGCTATAAAAACGCTTATCATGTCCACGCCGCAGTCCAGTGCGGCGTCAACATCCTTCTTAACCGATCTGGAGAGGGCGGAAATCTTGGCCTTGAGCCCAAGATCGCAGACCTCCTTCACGGCGTTCTTCTCGGCCTTGGAGACCACCGGGAAGCCAGCCTCTATGATCTCGACGCCTATCTCATCCAGGCGCAGGGCAATGTCTAGCTTCTCATCGGGCCTGAAGACTACTCCAGGCATCTGCTCCCCGTCCCTCAAGGTGACATCGCATATCTCGATATCCAATGGAGGAGTCCCTGCCGGGGAGAGAAACTGGTTGATGGAGTAGTCTGACATAGGCGATAGTGATGATTCATTACATAAATCGGTTTCGAAGGAACGGGTATTCCGGCGCCTCGAGAGGTGCTTTATCCTGGGAGAAAGGGCTAATTTATTTTAATTTTAAATAGAAAATTCGTCATTTGACGAAACACTTTTATCAGAAGCCATCCATGTTCCCTTGGGAGCTTGCCGGCCCTGTAGAGGCGTGGAATAAGACCTTCGGCGGCGTATCCCACGATCCCGGAGGTTTGGGGAGGCTCACCACTGACGGCGGCTTCCTCATAACCGGCCTTACCTACTCCTACGGCGCTGGCGGCGATATGTTTCTGGTCAAGGCCGACTTCCAACCGGCACCGAGCAGTGTAACAGGGCCTACGGAGGGCGCAGCATGGATCTCGGGAGGGCTGTAGCCCAGACCAAGGACGGTGGTTACATTGTCGCAGGCTACACCAAGTTCCGGGGTGCCGGCAACACCTATGCCTGGCTGGTCAGGGTAGATCCTCAGGGAAGGGAGCTTTGGAATAGAATCTACAGAAGCAAAGGAGCTGAAGAGGCCACATCGGTCCAGGAGGCTCCAGATGGTGGTTTCATCGTCGCGGACCACACCGATTCCCTCGGCGCCGGAGAGAAGGACCTGTGGCTCCTTGAGACCGATTCAGAAGGAAAGGAGGAATGGAGCCAGGGCCTATGGAGGCAAAGGGGCAGATCATGCCTGGTCTGTAGCCCTGGTCTGGGACGGAGGCTACATTGTTACCGAGGATACCATTCTCCCCTGCTGGTTCCGGGACCATCGGAGGCCTGGCTGGTCAAAGTGGGCTCACAAGGCAGGAATGAATGGGACAGGACCTTTGGCACCTCCACTGAGGGCTCAGCCAGGGCAGTGGTTCAGACCAGGGACGGAGGTTATGCCGTGGCTGGATACTCCCGGGCAGCGTACTCAGACGATCCTCTAACCGTGGACAATCCCAAGGGCCACATCCTCCTGGCCAAGTTCGGCATCAATGGGACCTTGGAGTAGACGTCCAAGACCGAAAGCCTGGGAGCGGGCGGGGCCTACGATCTCAAGGAGACCGACGATGGGGGATACATCCTGGCAGGGACCTCTGAGGCAAACTCTGGCGATGGTCTCCTGATAAAGACCGATGGCCAGGGCATGCTTCAGTGGTCTATGAATCTGGGAGGGCCAGGGCTTACGTGGGCGCTGGAAGGAGCAACAGACCAGGGGCTTTTGATATCGATATATGGCTTGTCAAGGTGAAGCTGAGATAGAGGAATCGGATAAGGCCTAACGTTTGCTGTATCTGGGGTAGCCTGAACAGCATGCGAGCGCTTCCTCGATTGCCGCACCTGCCTGACCCTATGTTTTTGTGATTTAAAGCAACCTGATATTTAAAAAGCGAAAAGTAAAGAGATAACTATGGCACACGAGATCAAAACAATGGCTTCCATATCCTTTGGCTTTGGCAGATCGGAGATGATCAACCGGCTGGTCCAGGATGGACCCTCGAAGAGCAAGCCCTGAATGTGACTTCTCCCCCGACTGAAGTCGGGGGCATCTATCTTATGCACTTGCCCGGTTCTCCACCGGGTTCATCTGCACT
>CAZKWM010000175.1:0-4967 GCA_964556405.1 uncultured Methanotrichaceae archaeon
GTTTGAGCCAGAAAGGCATGATTGGCCTTATCGCCATTCTAAGTGCCTTTGTGCCACACTCCACCGATATCTATCTTCCATCCCTTCCAGGCGTGACCAAGTATTTCGGCGTATCCTCAGACCTGGCCAAGATCATGGGCCCACCTGGGAACGGTTTTTAGGAATCCAGGCTTCACTATCCCGCCTCATCGTTTTCTCCCTGGTGAGCACGTCCACCATGGCCTTTGTGACATCCTCGTCCTACATTTACATAAATGGATTTGGTGGCCTGAGCGGGCAGACCTACAGTTATTATTTTGCCCTTAACGCCCTGGACATGATACCAGGTCCCGCCCTTTACATGCACCTCACCAGGAGGATCGATCGAAAATCTATAATAATCGCCGGCTTTGCGGTCATCTTACTGCCAGCCACCCTATTTTCGAGCTGCGTGCGCTCTCCTAGCGCCAACCTCACGCTGGAGCAGCAGGAGGATACGGGCTCAGCGGCTTCACTGATGAGCTTCATAGGCATCTTCACAGGAAGCATGGAGATAGTCATCATCTCCCTGAACTGGGGCGACACCATCCTGGCTTTGGGTGCCGCCATGGATATGATAGCGGAGCTCCCCTGCGAGGCCCTGTGGCGCCTCCTCTCTAGAAAGACGTTTATCAAGCAGATTCAAGAGACGATGGGCTCTGCTATCCATACTTAAGATTACACGTAAAATTATCAACCATGCAAGATTAAACGTCGGAATTTTCCGGGTGATAGCGCTAAGAAATACCACTAGGATTTGCCTCGATGAATAATAGTGCCCTAGGCCGGGACCAGGCTTACGGTTGGCTTGTGATCCGTTCATTTTGCCATCAGCCTAAGATCGAGCCTGGGACCGGGCAGGAGCAAGGACTCATATAATATCTGCCGGTATAATTATTCCCCACAGCACCACTGAATCAGACACAGCCAGATGGTTCATCTCACCCGTTCCCAGTATCTTTACTGCCTCAAAGAGTAGATCCTTGGAATCGACGGCGGGGAAGTTTCGTGACGTGATCTCTCCTACCGCAAGGTCGGTCCTGCCATCGGCTATGGCCAGGGCCATATCCCACATGCGGGCCATGCCTGGCGGGTGGCCATCCACCAGTAGCTCTTCCCCTCACCCCATTGTATATGAGGATCCTGGCTGCCTCCTGGGGGGAGACCTTGGGGTCTATGTGGACCACGCTTTGGGGGATAACCTCCTTGACCGTGATTCTTGGGCATTAGAAATGATCTCCACCACCTTAAGGAGGATCCTAGACATGACGTCGTCCCTTTCCGCCATCGTCCCTCTGAGGTAGAGCTTGTTTACGGGCGTAGGACCAACCTGGATATCGCCACCCATCTGGAAGTCCCTGATGTTGCCTATGATCCTCACCGCTCCGTCGCACTCATTTGACTTGGCGACCTTGCTGAAGAGGATCTCACTGGCGCTGACTCCTGGAACCACGGCCTTGTTCCGGACTACGGGAACAATCACGGTGTCATCGGTCCCATCCAGCTTGAGGACATCGTAGGCATGGCCCGTGGCCACATATCCACCCTTAGGTCCCGAGACACCCTCCTACCAGGTTCAAGGACTTCAGGGACCGCGTCTGATTTCGTATGGTACCAGGGGTGCGATCTATGAGTTCTGCGATCTCCTCGCCCTTGACGGCACGGTTTTCTCTGCGATAAATGTTTATCAGCGCAGTCAGGATATCCCTTTGAACTAGCGTCAATTCCAGGCTCGGCCGGTATTAATCGTGATTAATTCCTATATAGGTTTAATTATCCCTTAGAACCAGGAGGCCGATGGGATCGATCTTTACCGTGAAAAACGATGCGCTGCCAAGAAGCCGTCAGAAAGCGATCGTGAAGCGACTAGAAATAGGACAGAATGCTACTAAGAGCAGGCCATAAATAACCAAATATTTATATAATAATCTATGGTGATCGGAAGGAGTTTATCTCAGTCGAGGATATTTATGATCAATAGATCCCTATCTCAAAGCTTAAATCCAGGCCAAGGAGCAAAGATCGCGGTGGTGATGAGATCAAAGCAGTACTGATCCACTCGGGCGGGCTTGATTCCACAACCCTTCTCTACAAGCTTCTCGCAGATGGTTACCAGGTGGAGGCCCTAACTTTTGATTACGGCCAGAGGCATAAGAAGGAGATAAAGTGTGCCAGAAAGATTTCTGCCCTGAGAGGGGTGCCTCACCAGGTTGTAGATCTTAGCGCCATAACCCCGCTCCTTGGAGAGAGCGCCCTTCTTGGGGGGAAGGAGGTCCCTGCCTGCCACTACACCGAGGAGGCGGCCAAGCAGACCGTAGTCCCCAACCGCAATATGATAATGCTCTCCATAGCCGTGGGCTATGCTGAGGCCAGAAAGATCAGCGAGGTTTACTACGCCGCCCACGCCGGGGACTGGGCCATTTACCCTGATTGCCGCAAGTCCTTCATCGAGGCCATGAAGGTGGCCGTAAGGCTGGCTACGGCCTGGAACCTGGTGGAGCTCAAGGCACCCTTTGTCGGCATCTCCAAGGCTGATATCGTGAGGATAGGCCTTGGCCTTGGCGTTCCCTATGAGTTGACCTGGAGCTGCTACCAGGGAGGTGAGAAACCATGCGGCGTTTGTCCTACCTGCATAGAAAGAGCTGAGGCCTTTGCGATCAATAGAGTGAAGGATCCAGCAGTTAGGCCTGAAGAATAGACGGCAGGATCCTCCATGCCTCCACTTTGCTATTGCAGGAGCATGGCTATGCATACAGGTGGCGATGTGAAGGCTCCTACCCACCGTACGCTCTATTCGTCATCCTTAACGTCTGCCGTGGCCAGAGGTTCACTAAGACGTAGGTAGATGACTCCCAGCTAGTGGAAGTAATCGGAGACCTCCCCCATAGCAATCTCCGGCGCATTGGGAAATAGGTCCGGATAGCTCTTGGTCCATTTCAGGGCCCAATTGTTCGATTCTTCTGCGCTTGCTTTGTCCCTGAAAATGCTAAAGGAGATTATAGTACCATTCCCCGCGTCCATGGAATAGTAGGACATGAACTCCGTCAGCTTGCTGATGATAGGGACGAATTCATCCTGGATCTTATGAATCACCTTATCGGCATTGGCAGGGTTTACCTTGTAGCGTCTCAGGCTTCCATATAATGTCATCATACGATCTACCGCCCCTTGGAATAACCCATATTAAAAAACGCCGTTCATGCCATATAAATTAATTTGTATACCGGTACAACTGCTCACTACATAAGGGTTATCTACAAAGACGGTTTCAGTACGCCAAAAGATAATTAGTTCCTAGCATAACTGAAATCAGTTCAAACATACCAAGCTCAGTATGGTATCATCTTCGAGACATCCACGTTATAGGCCTCGCCCTTTAAGGTAAGAATCCCTTCCATAGAGCACGGACAGGCCAAAGGTATCAGCCGTATGTTTAGCCGAAATAACATAGTTGCATATATTTTCGGGTATTTTCCCTCGGAGAGGAGTTATGGGTAGCCCGTACAGCGACGGAGCACGCCCGCGGCCGCCGTGCGAGATCCCCCAGGCGTGCGGCTCCCTAAAAGCACGTTTTGCTATTGTCCCCAGTTAGGTCATTGTTATTGTATCCCTCAGGTTTCACTATTGCCTCGCGCATCACAATCATGCTTAGATCGCAATCTTCCTCAATTTGACATCGCACGGAGCCAAAACTCAGATGTAGACCCTTTTATGGCCAGAGTTTACAGATAATGCACAGCCTGCGCTTTTGGATGCGCTCTTAATGGTTACGGCGTGCGCTCACGCATCGCGCGGGCTGCCCTAACCCACCTTCGGTGGGAACATTTGGCAGAATCACTGACATCCCTTTTTACCAAATTACCAAAATAAACACCCATTCCAATTTTCATGGGTCAATCTCATGAAAATCAACAAATTCTAAATCCAATAGCTTCCAAATCATCTTTAAATAGTGTCTTCTACCCAGGGACCGGTGAACAAATTGTCCATCAATATGGAAAAGGAGAAAATAGAGAATGCCATCAAAGCCATCGGAAGGCCTGAGATTGCATTCAAAGAGAATATGGTAAGAGATCTTCAGAGAGTCATGATAGAGAAAGGTTATGATGAGGCCATAGTCTTCGCAGAGCAATACTTCCTGTGTACCGATGTTAACGCCGAGCTTGTCCGCACCCTGGTAGTGTGCAGGCGGTATAGATTGAGTCCTATAGCAGCTACTCAGATCCTCAACATCCTGAGCAGCAGGGAGTTAGGGAAAGAGTGAACAAAAGCTCGATATGATAGGGGTATAAGTGAATTCGAGCTTCAGATAGGCAAAGCTCTCGGATGAGATGTCCGCATGTGACGCTCACTGCCCAGAGGTTGACACTCTCTCGCCGGACCAGGCGTGCTCGCTTGAAGGCCCGATCTTCCAGAAGCTTCCTTTGAAGGATTTGCCCGAAGGGTCCATATGGAGCTCAAGCTCCCCTGCGTCATTGGGCAGAGCATAGGTGGGTGCCTCCGACCACTCGCCTGTAAGTACTAAGCCGCCATAGGGGTCCAATCCACCGACACGTCCTTTGATGCGGCCTTGATTTAAGGCATAGGCTCCGGTTACAAACTCGCCTATCTGCCAGAGCTCAATCTTCCCGTAGTTCGTATCCCAGGCGCCTGCCCAGTCCATCTCATCCCCCATAATTCGTCTCCTTCCGCCTTCTGCGCTTTCTTTGCCTTCTACATCATCTCTATATTCTCCGCACTCATCCGGATAGTCTTCCTGGAAAGCGCTTATCTCACCTCTATCGGCCTCAATTATAAAGGAATTGAGCTTTGAAATAGGGATAATGGGAACCCCTTCGTAGAAATGGATCTCTTCTTCGATCAAGGTAATGATGAGGGGGATGGCCCGTTCCCTTGTCACAGTTGTATAGAAATCCGCCCTATCTTTATGCTGCTTAATGGCAGTCTTT
>CAZKWM010000176.1:0-4870 GCA_964556405.1 uncultured Methanotrichaceae archaeon
GCCACACCGCACCGAGCTCTTTGGCCCGGGCGGCTATCAGAAGATTCTCAGTGGCTGCTGCGCAGTCCTGTACCCAGAAAACCCTTATGCTTCTATTCAGATAGATCGCCGCAGATCAGGATGGCCACCGGCGCCTCCTTTACCATGGCCGAGTATGGGTGGGACTTGGGAGTCTCAGCCAGGATCTTTCTATCTTTTATCATAATGGAGTGCCAGGGCTGTTCATTTCCGGCCGAGAGGGCGGCCATGGCAGCTTTGATGATCTCCAGCACGGTCAGGCCTGGAATTGCATCTAGCAGTGTATTTTCTGATGTCTCTCCTGGTAAGAATGGCATTTATGGGGTCCATGGTTGGGGAATCCTTCGCGCTGGATTGGAGGTGAGATCTCACAGCGTCCGTCTGACCGAAAAGGGACTATCTGTAGGATGAGCCTTTGGACATCGGTCCGCTGTGTTTCTGATAACTGAATATGTACCAGAAAGCCGGAGAAGGGAATATAAGCTCAAAGATCCTCGGACCTGGAACCGCAAAAGCTATAAACATTAGAAAAATATTGATTTTAATATGAGACCCTTTAGAAGTGGCTATGGTGAAGATTTCTCGAGACCTAAGCCTCCAAGAAGCCTTATTTCCGAGAGCCTCTCTGAGAGTCATCCAACCTTATACAGGCTAATTATAATACTAGTATTTGCGGCCCTCCTATCAGCGGCGGTCTACCTGGCCATGGATATATTATCACCATCCAAGACCGAAAGGGGTGCCATGAGTACTGCCCTGCATGGCCTCAAAGATCGCTTTTCCCAGGAGGAGGATCACTGGGTGGAGATCGGCAGTCAGCTGCTTGACGGTGGATCTTACCAGGAGGCCATGGAGGCCTTCGATAAAGCCCTGGCCAAAAATGCCTCCAGCTATGCCGCCTGGATGGGAAAGGGCGAGGCCTTTTTCGCCATGGAAAAAGGTATTGAAGCCCTGGACTGTCTCAATAGGTCGATCCAGATCATGCCTTCCAATTCAGTAGCTTGGTACTGGAAGGGAAATGTCCTGGCGTACATGGGCAGATACTCCCAGGCCATGAGTTGCTATGACAAATCCACGACTATCTCTCCTGGCTTCGGCCCAGCCTGGTACGCCATAGGCCTGGCCCTAAGCGGCCAGGACAGGTATGCTGAGGCCATACCCTACTTTGACAGAGCCATTGGGGCGAGCCCAGTGCCTTCGGACAACATATGGAGGGATGAGGGGTCCGCCTATGCCATGATAGGGAGGTACACTGAAGCCCTCAAGTGCTACGATAAGGCCCTGGCCAAAAATGCCACCGACAGCATGGCCTGGTACTATAAGGGCTGTGCTCTCATGGAGATGGGAGATCCGGACAGGGCCAAGGCGGCCTTTGAAGATGCCAAGAGCCTGGGAGGGCCAGAGGTTCCCAACTACATCATCGGTTAGAATTACCTTAAAGACTCGGCCGTCCTCTCCAGGGCATCGGCTAGATTCCTCGCCTCTGCCACAGGCCTCTGTCTGGAAGGCGATGGAATCTGGCCCAAGTCCTGGGCTCTCACCATCTCCTCCACCTGCTCTCTGTAGGGATCTTTTTAGGTGGGAAGATCGAGAGGGCTTCCCGTCATTTTATCTACGATCTCCTTAGCCAGCCTCAGATCTTTCTACCCAGGCTCAGGAAGACCCAGTAGGGATAGGAAACTATCTCGGGTCCAGAGGATCTCAAGGTTACCCGGCCGATGGCAGCCTTTCCAGTATCCTAGAGGGATCTCCTCCTGGGGGCATAAGACGCTTCTGAACCATTGGGAATCCGCAGGTAAGTCTTGTCCACGTAATGAGGGTCTACCTCAAAGAAGTTCACGAAGGCATCCAGGTCTATCACCCGGCTGGACCTGGGCCTGGCCGCCTCTACCTCCCCTGGCGGTCAAAGACCACGTACTCGTTGCCGTCGACCCTGTAGCCGTAGGCTACCCTCCTCCAGGGGGGACCTCCTCTCCGAGCTAGGCAGACCTTGCAGTACTTGATGGTGGTGTTGCAGACCTTGTGAATCATCCTGAAATGGACGCCTCGATCCCGGGTCATGGGGACGGCCCTGACGGGGATGCTCACCAGGCCCAGGCACAGGCTGCCGGTCCACATCGGCCTGGGAAGGCACCATCCTCCGTCTCCTTGCCCTATGAGGAAAACAGAAGAGTCTTAGGCATATTAATCATATGGATGATGCAATGAAATAAATTTTTTTGTTTTAATTGCAGCTATACTGAGATCATCCCTAAGATTAAAACGGATAAATTGCTTAGGGTAAAATGAATTATTGATGAGGTAGTTGTGGGGGGCCAAGTCGCCATGTTGATAGTTCAGATATACCATCCGACGATACATAATCTGGTCGTGTAAGCTTAAGGCACAGAAACGCACAGAATCTTGCGTGAGGGCCTACCTGTGCTAGCCAAGGGGATGGAAAGGCCTTGGGCCAGGGTCAAGAATTGATATCCTCCGCCTATTTTTCTTAGAACCATTTAGGAGAGTCGAGGCCGCCGGAGCAGGGGTGTGACGATAACCGCTGTGGATGTGGCCGGTGATCTGAGGAGGAGACCTAAAGATTCAAAGAACTCTCTCTAAAACAGCAATACCTTTTTTAACTTAAAGGTAATTATTAATGGACTCGGGGTAATAAAACGAAAGGAGCAGCGCTAGCCGTGGTTTTAGTCGTATTATCGGTCCTTGTCGCCGCCATTAGCGTAGCTTCTGCCAACAACTCTATCAAGGAGCCGGTCCAGGGCAGCGATTTTACCAATAACCTGAAGATCGTGGGCACGGGCACCATAGATGTCTGGACCTCTGTGGTGGACAAGACCATAGCCCTGGAGTACTACAGCTCTCTGCAGGGAGACGGCGACATAGAGATGGACACCGGAAGCTCCACCGCCGAGAGATCCGAGAATGTCCAGGGGTGTCTCAACGGCACCTCGGTGCCTCTCAATCTCTACCAGACCGCCAGCATCACCTACTCGGGCAAGACGCCTCTGGTGGGCATCAAGCACATAAAATCCAACTCCTTCTATGGAGGCATAGGAGCTGAGATCAACGAGTACTTCTCTGTGACTGAGCTGGACAGGGCCGATAAGACCTTCTTCGCTTCCACAGATCCAGCATCCTACATGACTGATCCCAGGAAGATCGCAGAGGCCCTGGGAGTGAGCCCAGTCCACTCGGTTGGGGCAGAGACCAAACAGTCCTTCAACGGCACCTGGATCACAGATTCCAAGATGCACAAGATGTTCAGCAAGAACGTCAAGGTCCACGAGGCCTTCACAGGCAAGTTCGACGTCCAGAAGGCGCTCAAGTTCCATGAGAACCCCGCGGCAGAGAAGCTGGAAAGGGCCTGTGACGGCGTAGACTGCTGAAGGGAATGTCCCGCACCTAACCAAACGCAGCCTCACGGCGCAGCGGGC
This sequence comes from uncultured Methanotrichaceae archaeon, assembly GCA_964556405.1. GTDB lineage: Archaea > Halobacteriota > Methanosarcinia > Methanotrichales > Methanotrichaceae > UBA114. Next base: position 3,453 of record CAZKWM010000176.1, read on the forward strand.
TGTCGCGGTTCAAGGCTGAACTCCCCCAGCCTCGGCTGGGACCTGCTGCCTCGGCAGCAGGGTCTTGTAGGCGCGGTTGGACCAAGGATAAGAACTCCAAATGTAAATTCCTGCACCTGCCTCTCCTTCCTGGGAGTCTGTCCCAATTACTGCATAGTCCTTTCTGGCTCCAGGCTGAAGTTCAACCTTTTGGCTTCTGAAGATCTTTCTGCGCACCCTTTGCACCCCTTAGCTCAACCCTCGCCCTGCTCATCCCTGCTGGAAAGATAAGGGCAGATCGAATAATTTTCCAGATATGGCCACAAAAGTAACCTCTATTAGATATCAATGAAGGCAAATTTAATTAAATCTAAATGTTAAAATTGCTAAGATTGCTAAGATTGATGAGAAGGGAGCTGAGTAATGATCCTAGCAGCAATGAGAACGGAATCTTAGTGCTTTTGGCATCGGTTGCCCATGTTTCAGGCTACGGCGAACCGTCAAATGTAGATATCGTAGGTAGCTGGTCTAGGCGACATCAAAATGGTCTCGGCTGCCGATGACATAAAGATAGCCACCTCAGGGAAGGTAGAGGATCTGGAGCTGGTAGGAAGCCAGCCCGGGCAATATCACCATCATCTCGGGGTTTAAGCAGGAGGAGAAGTGCAAGCCGTGTCTGCCCAAGTCCTACTGCAGGCCCATCTACTACGCCATGTGCGAGAATCCCGAATTCTATTCATCTCCGAAAGTCAAGAGCGAAGCCCACGTGGGGGTCGATACCTGGCATGGAACCTACGGGTTTGCCGATAACATCAACATGCCCAAGTGGCCTCTGACCTTTGGAGGCTCTGGGTTTCCTATCTATTAAGCAGCGAACTAATAGAGACAGTGGACCTATAGAAAGGGATGACGGGAAAAGAGAGGTCTGTGGCTTTCAGCCCCCCCAAAGGCCCACCTTCATAGGAAGGTCAGATAGCTAAATGCATGTTTTAATTGTCTGTTTTGGTATTCCTTTGCCCTTAATCCTGGGATCAAGACCGGGCGCCTGAAGATCCCTGGATATACAGGGATATAGTTCATCCGGGAAAGCCTTTGATCGATAGATGCTGAGATACTATGATTCACTGCGCCGCCCCGCCCACCCTCCGTTACCCATCCGCGCTCTTTATTCAGGACATCTAGACCAGCGGTTCTCTCTCAAAATTTTTGCAAATAGGTCTTCGAGGAAGGCCATACAGGGCAAGACCAAGACAAGAATATCGTTGCTCGACAGTGGCGAGACGTAATAATGGGCTGAGACGCGATTTTTAAGTAATTAAAAGGGGGTGGGATCAGCCCTAAAAAAGGACTGATTCATATTAACTCTCTCAATTTTAGTATTTACACGCAAGGCAGCCAATCAACGCTGATGGCACCGCAGGTGGAGTTGCCCCAGAGCT
>CAZKWM010000177.1:0-4860 GCA_964556405.1 uncultured Methanotrichaceae archaeon
AGCATCACATTGAATATATCATCGCAGATAGCTATAATTTACGCACGTCCCTCCTACCCGGCCTGAAGACCGGGGTCTTCGGGGCTGAAGTGTTAATGTGGATAGAGGGCCAAGAAGAAAGAGTGGGGAAAAAAAGAGATACTTAAGTAAACATATTAAGCTGTTTTAGGATAAATAATTATTCATATGCAGCGCTATCTGAGAACTCGATTTAAAAGCGCTTGCACCGTCATCTCAACATCTCAAATCGGATAAAAGGTTCATTGTCCCGCTTCTGTTCTTAGAGGCGTGCCTAGGATCGTGCTATGTTTGATATTCTCTACCACAAAGCCTAAGGCTTGTCCCTTGCTAGAGCAGCCATGTGTAGCCGGCAGGCTTGGGGCAACCCAGGGAGACGGGGGTGACATTTCGCCTTATTCCACACATTGGTCCTGCGACCTCGGTACCTACAAAGATCCAGGGTAAATCGTAGCTCAAAAAAAAATCGCTATCATCAAAAGTCTGGCGCCCACCATAGTGCTTTCCAGAACCGCTCAAAAAGCCTTAGACAAGCTTACGCCTAAAATGGTAGAGAGTATCATCTTTAAAAAATAAGTGATATATCCCTATCCCATCATCTTCTTTATATCCGCCTCCGGAGTGCTGATTACCTTCACCCCATACTGCTCCGTCAGAACTCTGAGGATATCCTGGTTCACCCACGCCGGAACTACGGGCCCCACGTAGATGTTCCTGATCCCTAAGGCCAGTAAGGACCATAGGATCGCCACCGCCTTCTGTTCCATCCAGCTCACCACCAATGTCAAGGGCAGGTCATTCACGCCAACCCCAAAGAGCTTCGAAAGGGCTATGGCTACATCCACGGCCACAATGGCATCGTTGCATTGTCCAAGGTCTATGAGCCTGGGTATTCCCTCGATGTCTCCCAGAGGATTATCGTTGAACCTAAACTTGCCGCAGGCCAGGGTGAGAATCACTGTATCCTTCGGCAGCTTCTGTACGAACTCCCTGTAGTACTCGGAGGCCTTCATGGGCGTGTCGCATCCGCCCACCAGGAAGAATCTCTTGATCTTCCCTTGCTCCACCAGGCTCTTTATCTTGGGCGCCAGGGCCAGGATGGAGGAGGCGCCAAAGCCTGTGGTAAGGACGTAGTCTCCGGGCGCATCAGGCATTTCAGGTAGGGATTTAGCTTTGTCTATTACGGGGCCGAAGTCGAAGTTCGGCAGGTTGACGACCCCGGGAACGGCTACGGGGCCCGAGGTGAACATCCTGTCCTTGTACTCCGGCTTTGGTAGGAGGACGCAGTTGGTGGTGCCAAGGATGGCCATGGGATACTTGGCAAAGAGCTGCCTCTGATCATACCAGGCTTTGCCCAGGTTTCCCACCAGGTTCTTGTACTTCTTGAGACCCGGGTAGCCGTGGGCAGGTAGCATCTCGGAGTGAGTATAGACCATGACATCGGACTCTTCCACTTGCTTGAGCAGCTCCTCCAGGGCCTTGAAGTCGTGGCCTGTGACCAGGATCCCGTGGCCTTTGACGGTTCCAGTCTGTACCTGGGTGGGAACGGGCTCGCCGTAGGTTTCTACTAGAGCATTTTTAAGAAGGCGAAGAGTCCTTATGTTCATCTCTCCAGCTTCCAGAGCCATATTGAGGTACGACTGGGGATCGAAGTTGACGTTGGTCAGGGTAGAGAAAAAGGCTCTCTCTATGAAGGCATCCGCCTCAGGGTCAGTGTATCCCAGCTCCCTGGCGTGATAAAGGTAGGCGCTTATGCCCTTTATGGCAAAGAGAAGGTTGTCCTGAAGCCTGGAAACCGTGGCCTCTTTTCCGCAAACACCTTTTAATGTGCAGCCGGCGCCCCTGGCAGTTTGAGAGCACTGGTAGCAGAACATCTCGGGGCTATCTTTGGCAGTCATTTCTATATCTCCTTAATCTCTTCGGTAATCTTAACTCTGCAATCTTAATTTGGGATCTCGACTCAGTGGTGCCGACCTAGATAAGCTATTTTGAGTTCTTTATCTGGACTCTTTGATCTTATTTGGCCTTAATTTTTCTTAAAGGTTTTAGAGGGGCGTTGGTTACAGAGACTTGCCTCCCAAGAGTCTCCTTCCCTGGGTGGGCTTCCATCTTACGAAGTATACTAAATATACCAAAGTATATAGTCTAGAACGTTTCTACAAGTATACCATGCAGGATGGGTGCACAGTAAACCTCACTGTCCAGTACATAGCCAGAAAATGGACCCTTCTTATACTCCTGGAGTTGTACAAGGGAAATGACCACACCAGGCGATTCTGTGAGCTTAAAAGCTGCCTGGAGGGCATCACCCAAAAGGTGCTATCGGTGCGGCTAAAGGAGTTGGAGAAGGAGGGTCTGGTTACAAAAATGGTGGATGGCAGCATTTTTCCAGTGAAGAGTGAGTACACCCTGACTGAGAGCGGTCTAGAGATCATAGATGTCATCAAGGACATGAAGCGGTGGTCTTTGAAGTGGAAGACCGCCAATATCGAGTGCGGATGCCAGGACTGCAGCCAGTGCGTGCTCTAAACTAGATCTCTATTAAATTCAATCGCTCAAAGTCTGAGCCCTAGGTACTGGCCGACTAGGAGCGGCGCTGGATAGATGACATCATCCTCCGTCTCCATGTGAAGCAGTACCTTGGGAACAATCCTGGCAAACTCCGGCTTCCTGTCGTCCATGGCTGCAGTCTCTAGGTCACTCATGACCCTGGCAATTTCTCTGTGATCGGAGAACATCTCCGGTAGCCATCTTCTGAACCTATCTATCCGGAGTAGAACAGGCTCCATGTCCTCGGAGATGCTGCCTATCGGCTAGATCCCTCAGAAGGGCGAGGGGGCCGGCAGGGCGAACTCCACTTCCCTCTGCATGTGGGGAACGACGATGCTTTGAGCCATATCAGCAGCCATCCCCAACCTTCCACCTTCTCTGCTGGCTCTGGCTAGATCTGCCAAAAGCTCCTCGTGCTCTCTTTTAAGAGATCCTGGAATGGGAAAATATGCATAGGACTTAGGCGCCATACAGGTAAAACTATTTTACTATTGATGCTTTGTGCCCTTAAATTTATCCCCGGCGACCATGATCGATATTTTATTTATATTTATATATCCTAGATAGAGCTCTCGCCCTCAGGTCCCTTTTAATTATAGCTATAATGCTCTCTTTAGCCCTTTAATCTCCGAGGGCATTCTTGATATAAGTTTAGATCGAATTTTCCCATCTTCTTTTCTCCAATTTCTCTCTTTTTTCTCTCGATTTTCTCGCGATATTCTCTCTTTCTTTTCGGCCATCTTTTTGGTCCCTCGACAATTATATATAGGTCTCTAATCTATTTATGATTTCCGGATGATAGATATCCGGGTCCTGGGAGAGAGAGGGTAGATTGATCCTTATGGGCAAAATATTCTTGGATCAAAAGATCCTAGGAACGAAAGTTACTTAAGAATAAAAGTTCCTTGAGAGCGAAAGATCCTTATGTTTTCAAATGATATAGAATGATTATGACTCAAAGTCCTCGAATCGCTTTGGATCCTGAGGCCTATAGGGCACTAAAGATCTGGGGGGCCTTGGTAGGCCAAGAACCATCAGTCCTTCTATCTTCATTGGTTTTGGAACATATGCCCCCTGATATTAGAGGACTGTTGGAGTCAAGAAGGTCAGCGCTACCTGGGACCTCGAGGGTTTTGCCCTCTGATGACGTCTTACCCATCTAGCCTTCGTGAGTGCTGAGAGAAAGATGCAGGGCGCAAACTCCGGTCTTCAGGCCGGAGTAAGCCCGTAAATGGTCCAGCAGACTGTATATAGTGTCAAAAATATATTAATATTCGGATGTGAGCTTCGCATCCTCACCCTTGGACTGAGGGGTAGAGCCTATGGAGATCTGACCTCCGGCCTGAACGCACGTTCAGGTAAGCGTCAGATCGTTGAAGTAGGAAGCTCTGGCCTTTAGGCAGGAGAGGAAGTCACCTTGAAGTATCTGTGTTACTTAGATAATGCTTCGAAGCTTTTGGATGCAGTCTGTGGGTCACGGGCGCGCTCAGTCGCAGCATGGGCTGCGCCTTCGCCTCTCTTTTGGGGAAAATCTCTGAAAATTAGTCACAGTTAATCAAAAACCGCCGACGGACTCGCCGGGATTCGAACCCGGGTCCGAGGCTCCGGAGGCCTCTATTCTGTCCACTATACTACGAGTCCACAGAGCAGAATTGCTGCCAGAGCTTAATAAACCTTTACAATAGAACAGGCTGCGGGCTTTTTCCGGATGGAATCAGCCCTTTGCCTATCGTCCTAATTCAGCTCTTGAGCTTTAGCTTTCCAGGACGATCTCTATATTCACGTTCTTGGGGACCTGGATCCTCATGAGCTGCCTTAGAGCGCGCTCGTCGGCGTCCAGATCTATGAGTCTCTTGTGGACCCTCATCTCCCAGTGGTCCCAGGTGGCAGACCCTTCGCCATCAGGGCTCTTCCTGCACGGCACCGAAAGCTTCTTGGTGGGCAGGGGGATGGGTCCTGCCATGTGCACTCCCGTCCTCTGGGCTATTCCCTTGACCTGGTTGCATATGTCGTCCAGCATCACGGGGTTGGTTCCAGAGAGCCTAATCCTTGCCTTCTGCATGATTTACACCAAAAAATGGGTTTAGCGCGGGACTACGTCCATGCACATGCCCGCGGCTATAGTCTGACCCATATCCCTTATGGCGAACCTGCCGAGCTGGGGGATCTCCTTGACCTTCTCAATGACCATGGGCTTGGAGGGCGTAACCATGATGATAGCTGCGTCACCGGCCTTGATGAAGGCTGGATTCTGCTCCTTAACTGCACCGGTCCTCGGGTCCAGCTTGGCCA
>CAZKWM010000178.1:0-4844 GCA_964556405.1 uncultured Methanotrichaceae archaeon
GTTTTAGCGCCGCTGAAGCTCTTGGAAATGTATATCAAAACATAAATGATTCAGATATAAACGCCGATGATAACGATGCTCAGAACAACAAAACCAAAGCAGTAAAACAACTGATACAATCTCTAAGCGATGGAGACAACAACGTCCCTTACATAGCGGCCAAATCCCGAGGCATCATCGGAGACAGAAGAGCCATAGAACCACTGGCATCAGCCTTGAAGGACTCCGATTAATGGGTCCGTTTTGATGCTAGTCGAGGCCCTTGGAAAAGTGGATGACAAGAGTGCTGTAGAGCCCCTGATAGGGTCCCTGAAGGGCAACGATAGCGTCGTCAGATCCAAAGTAGCCTTTGACCTTGGAAATCTTGGGGACATCTATGCTGAAGATCCCATGATACTGGCCTTGAAGGATGAGGATGAGATCGTGAGGGATAAAGCTGCGTTAGCCCTGGGCATTATCGGAAATAACTAGACTGTTGGACCATTGATTGCGGCTCTGAATGATGAGGAAAACAGCGATGTTCGAAGCTGGATGGCATATGTTATTGAAGAAATTAACGGTAACAATAGCGAATAAATGCCCAGAGATCTCCGAGATAGGTGGTTGGTCAGATAAGTACCTCTCAACAGGATAAACTGATTAAGCAATCAGCTCCTGGTATTTAGATAAAAAATCTGCAGGAGCTGATGAATTGATTTTAAGAAAAAATACTAGATTCTTGGCACGTTCAGTGCTCTTTCTGCTGGTATTGTCAATGTCAATGGCCGGTGCTCAGCAGTCGCAGGCCGGCGCCCAGGTCGGAGCTATGACCAACGATTCAGATATCATGTCCGCCATAAGGACAGATTACGCCCGCATAATGGCCCTGGCCTATCAGGCGGAGAACCTCAACTCGGCCAAGAACAACGCCTCCGCAGACCAGGTTGCCAACCAGATGGTAGCCCTGGCATCGGCCCACATGATGGCAGAGGAGCAGGTCTTCTATCCGGCCTTGGCCAGGGTATAGGTATATCCCGAGCTGACTCCTGGGTAAGTCCAGGTGCATAATCTACGCCAGGTAGAAGGGTCCCCTCTGCCGAGTTGCAGGTGATACAGCCAACTAATGCAACCTGGATGGCCACCTTCGAGGTCCTTAAATATCTGACCAAGTGCCACATGAACGAGGAGGAGACCGCAGTCTTCGTTGCCAAGGTTACCATGAGAGAGAAACCCAACTCAACTACCTGGGCATGCGCTTCAAGCAGGATGAGAGCGCCATACCTGGCTACACTAGCGCCATATCTGGCACAACCGGCACAACCATGGGCTCTAACGACTGGTAATACCGGCATCGCATCTGGTGGTGCTACAGTTGGAACTCCTTAAAGCTCTATGTCTGGTACTACATCAGGCACATCATCCGACGCCAGGACAGGATATTAACTTTTATACAAGCCATTTTTTTTATTGAGGAACCTAATGTTAGGGGAAAATCGATAATTTATCAGCAACGCTTAAGGAGAATGGATAAGCCCCTTCTTCTCGATCTTGAGCATCTTAGGATATATCTTGGAGGTCCAGGGAATTGTCCGGGCCCAAGCTTTTGGGCTTGCTATATAGCCGAATTTTATAGCTGAATTATGCCCCTGTCTTGCGTGCTGAAACGTTTCCGCTATCTATAAGCTGACCATCCTGATAGATCTTATAGCCACCCACAAGAGTGATTTTGCTATCGGAGTCAGGGCTCAGGGATATCTTGCACTGCATTGTCCTATCTCCGGTAGTGGGCTTAACATCGAGGCTCAAACTGTCATCAGAAACGGAGCCAGTGGCTGCGACAGGGGTATCATCCTTTTTCTTTTCCAGAAGGGTGCCATAGCCCTGGATCCTGTCTCCGGTGGGGATGAGGATGAGGCTTATGCTCTTGGTGCTTTCCAGAAGCTTGAATAACCACTTACCCGAGAGATCAACTCCGGGGCTCGGATCCTTCTGAACCCGCGTCTGGCTTGCCTCATGATCGCCCTTTTTGGTCTGGGCCGATCCTGGGCTGCTCTCGATGTTTCCTCCCTCTAAATAGGCCGAGTCCGTGGAGGATGTATCCTTCATAAGCTCGTCGAAGCTGGAATCCTCCAGGTAATCGGTGGTGCTCTCCGGGGGATGGTACGTTACCATCCATTTGCCACATTGGCCGGGCGTGGGACAGGCAGCGTGGGCCCCTATCGTCAGGGCTGCCAGGATCAGGATCATTATAACCAGTGTTGGGATTGGGGTCCAAGCCTTCAATTTTAATCCTCCTCACTGCCGTTTCCTGCGCTAAAGGAGTTAGAGCTGGTTGATGAGGTCATGCAGGTAGCAATGCCCTCCGAGGCCAGGTCCTCTCCGTCATAGGCTTCGTAGTTGCCTGATAGCTTCTTTCCCTGCATGGTCATGTCCAGCATGAACTGCTTATCGACCTTGTTGACGTAATCCCCAATCACCGTCTTTACCTTGAGGCTGATGTCGCTACCGTCCGTAGATCCGCTGGCGGTGACGGGTATGGAAGATCCGTCGCTGACAAGGCTTCCTGAGCCCATGATGGTGCTGCCGGTCTGTATCAATATCAGATTCAGAACGCTCTTCTCTTTGTTCATCTTTACCGACCACTTACCGCTGAAGTCCACGGCCTTGGGCTTGGCCTTGGTAACCTTCTTCTGCTCTGCCTGGCGGACGGGCTGATCATCGAGAGAATCATCGGCTTGCCTCGAGACCTGATCATCCGAAGCAGAGTCGCCACTGCCCTGGACCTGCTTGATCTGGGTATTCTTTATGGGCGTTGGGTCTGGCATTGACATGTTCACGGGATTTGCATTAGTTGGGTTCAAAGGGAGCCTCTCATCAGGAGGAACCCTGGGCTTGGAGTCTTTATCATCCAGGCTTATGGGGCGCACGCTATCAACTCCTTTTAAGGTGTACCTCTGAAGCAGTCTGCTGTCGTAGTTGTCGGAACTGGAATGCTTTCCATCCCTCACCCACACCTCTACGTCGTTGATTTCCCGGGCCGCATCCGTGGTGTCCCAGGCCCATGTGTTGCTGGAGTCCCAATCTGTCACGGCTTCCCCATTTAGCAGGAACTTGTACATCAAGGGATCTTTATCCTGGTCTGAGGCATCGGCGGTCCATGTCACCTCAGCACCCTGCTCCTGGGGGCTTACCGGGTCTGCGGTAAGGTTGTTGATCTCGGGGTGCCTATTGGGAGATGGTATCGACGAAGCAGCACCAGTCGATGACGCTGATGATGCTCCGCTCATGCTGGACCCCGTCTGTCCATTCACAACGTTGGCATAGTTGAAGTCGGGATCGTAGCCTACCGCGTCATTGCCCAGCCAGTTGGATCCACAGCCCTGGCCTCCCAGGGAGGGATAGGTCAGGCCTATCATGGCTATTATAATCAGGAATAAAATTGCCTTCATCCTCATTCACTTGAACCTCCACCAGAGCAGTGGTAGAGGGCCTAAGTGCCTTAAAGGTTCCCCTGATGTGGGGGTTCTACCTAATGTTTCTATGGCTGTGAGACCCGGAGTTTTCAGGCTGCGCAGGAAGCGCAGCCGGAGCAGTCTTTAGTTTATTTGACCGATTTGTTTTACTTACCTTATGGTGGATCTGATGGCCGCCTGGGCCCCAGCGGGGAAGGACTCGCAGGCCTCTCCCCTTATGAACCTCTCCACAAGCTCTTTGGCAATCTCGTCTGGAAGCTGTATGGGCGGATGCTTCATGGTGTAGGCCGAGATCTCGAGCAGCGGCCCAGAGATCTTCCTATCCAGGGCAATCTTGCAGATCCTTATGGCATCTATGGAGCTACCGGCGCTATTGGGTGAATCCTCCACAGAGAGTCTCAACTCGAGATTTATGGGTACGTCGCCGAAGATCCTGCCTTCCATGCGCAAGAAGCAGATCTTGTTATCCTTCTGCCAGGCCACGTAATCGGAGGGGCCTATGTGAATGTCCTCATCGTTTAAGGGCGTGTCCAGAATGGACTGGACAGCCTCGGTCTTTGAAATCCTCTTTGACTTGAGGCGGTCCCTTGAAAGCATGTTCAGGAAATCGGTATTGCCACCGGTGTTGAGCTGATAGGTCCTGTCTAGGGTGCATCCCCTGTCCTTGAAGAGCTGGGTTAAAGTCCTGTGGACGATGGTGGCTCCGATCTGGGACTTTATATCATCCCCGACGATGGGCATTCCACCTTCCCTGAACCTATTAGCCCACTCGGGATTGGAAGCTATGAAGACCGGCATGCAGTTAACGAAAGCTACGTTGGCCTTGAGAGCAGCATCGGCGTAGAACCTAGTGGCCTGCTCAGACCCAACGGGCATGTAGTTGACCATAACTTCAGCCCCTGAGTCCTCGAGCTCTTTTACGACATCGCAGGGTTCGACCTCGGCCATCTTGAACCTTCTCTCCTCAGGATAGTTCGCCATGTGAGGAGCCATTCCATCCAGGACCGGTCCCATCTTGACCTCCACTCCCTTAAAGGGAACGTCGGGGTAGAACACTTTGGTGCAGTTGGGCTGAGCAAACATGGAATGGCTTACATCTCTGCCGACTTTACGAGCATCCACATCAAAGGCGGCGACTATGTCGATATCACCGGGCCTGTAGCCTCCAATCTCCCAGTGCATGAGGCCAATGCAATCCTTACCTTCAATAGTTTTATAATATTCAATTCCCTGAATGAGAGAGCTCGCACAGTTTCCCAGACCTGCAACTGCCAGTTTTATCTTTTTCAACCTCTTTTCCCCTCCTGGGCTATAGTGGGGCTTTTCCTAAGCCGAACCTAGAGATCGGGGGCCCGTATGACTTCAAGACGTATATAACTCTTGGGCCAGCTG
>CAZKWM010000179.1:0-4815 GCA_964556405.1 uncultured Methanotrichaceae archaeon
GGGGTCTCCGGGGCTGAGGTGTTAATATGAAACTTAATGTAACTTGTGCTATTTTTGAATGCACTTTCAAGCGCGTAAGTCTTACCTAATCAACTAAATCTTAAATCGCACCCGGCTCAAAGGTTCCAAAGGAAATCCAATGGCTTTCCTTCGAGGCTAAACCTCCTAAAAGCCCCGCCTAGAGCCTCGATTCACCCAGTTCACAATAGCTTTATTTAAACCTAAGCTGCTTGATCTTCACATAGATTAGGTGAGAGAAATTGAGCAACGAGTTTCAAAGCATGCCTTTAGATGAAAAGATCATCTACCTGGTAGACAACCTCCACAACCTGCCCTATGAGATAGCTGTGGAGGGCGTAGATATACTGAGCAAGGCTGGAGAGACCGAGTATGCCGTGGTCCTAGCCAGGGATAAGGGAATGATACAGAAGGCCATGAACATCCTGGTGGACTCAGGAGACTACCTTTGGGCCGCCCTCATAGCCAAGAACGCCGGCCTGGAAGAGGAGTCAAAACGCCTTTACACCGACGGCCTCGCGTATTACATCGATATGGAGATGTTCGGCAGGGCCATATCCGCCGCCACTGCCCTCGGTTTTCCCCCAGAGGAGATAGAGCCCCTCTTCAGAAAGGGCGTCGAGGTGGAGAGCAGGACCCTGGACCTGGGAAGGACCAGGGCTATGATCGATAGCGCCATGGACTCGCTTGAGATAGCCATGATCGGCAAAGAGGATGACATCTCCTCAGGGGTCAGGGAAGCTATCAAGGACGAGAGGGCCAGGATGGCCGATAGAGATCAGAAGCTTTGAAGGCTTCCTTAATCTCTATGGGACTCACTCTTAAAACACTAGATTTTGGGTAAACAGAGGGCTATATTATCTGGCTCCTACATCACAGCACAGATTTGCTGATCTCTTCCAGGGCGCCTTCAGTGCATAGGTTGCAACCCTTGGCATGCTCTGCTATGTCTGCCACCGAAATTATCCCTATAGGTTTATCTCCCTCTACCACTGGCATCCTTCTGAAACCGAACTCTCCCATCCTCCTGGCGGCCTGACATATATCCATATCAGGGTTCGATGTAACTGGATCCTGGGTCATAAAATCGTTTACCCTGAGCTTTTTGAAGGGTCCTTCCCGGCGGCTACGACCTTAATTGCTATCTGTCGGTCTGTGACAAGCCCTTTCAGCTTCCCCTGATCCATAACGAGCATAGTTCTCACATTCTCCTCGTCCATCTTCTTTGCCACGTCTTCTGCTGTGGCAGAGGAATCGACTGCTACCAGATCCTGGGTCATCTTTTCCCTTATCTTCATGCAATCACCTTCACTTATTTATGATAGTTATGAATAAAAAAGTTTTCGATTTAAGTGGTATTATCGATATTCTTGGATTGGCAAAAGTACCTAGACCTAATATAGACCTGAATGTTACAGAAAGAACACGGCAATTTTAGAAAAAGCATGGGATAAAAGATAATTAAGAGGAGACGTAACTCAGCTTTACGTCACTCATCCATAAGTCTTATCTCAATCTTCATCAGGTCATCGGCCACAACCGTATTCTCAAAGTACTTCTTGGCATCAGCTAGCAAAGGCGACACATCCTCCGAGTACCTGGAGCTGACGTGGGTTAAAACCAGCACCTTTACCTTGGCTCTCATGGCTATCTGGGCCGCCTCTCCTGCCGTGCTATGCTTTGTCTCCTTGGCCCATGCTTCCATCTCATCTGCCAGAGCCCCATCGTGAATTAGTAGATCTGCGTTCTGGCTGGCGACCTCAATGGGCCTGCAGGGCCTGGTATCGCCGGTATAAACGATCTTTCTTCCATGCCTTGGAGAACCCATAACCTGCTCCGGTTTGACTTCCTTCCCGTTGACTTCCACAGCCTGGCCGTGCTGAAGCTTTCCGAAAAGAGGGCCCGGTGGGACGCCTAGGGTCACAGCGATATCCCGGTTGAATTTTCCAAGCCTCAAGTCCTCCTTGAGGCAAAAGCCAAGGCATGGAACGCTGTGGTTCACCTCAATAGCCTCCACCTGGTAGCCGTCCATCCTCACCACGTCTCCAGGGTCCATCTCCATGGCCCTCACCTGAAACTTTCTGGAGAAGTAGCATATGTTGTTGAAGCTCTCAACGAGATAAATGGTCCCTGAAGGGCCAGCAATGGTCAGGGGCTCCTCCCTCCCCTGAAAGGCCATGGTCTCCAGGAGTCCGGGAATCCCCAGGATGTGGTCTGCATGGAGGTGGCTCAGGAAGATGTAATTCAGACGCATCATTCCGGTCCTGGCCTTCATCATCTGCCTTTGAGTTCCCTCGCCGCAGTCAAAGAGTATTAGCTCCCCCTCTCTGCTTACCAATATCGCCGGCGGGCTCCTCTCGGGGGTAGGAAGGGATCCCGCGGTTCCAAGGAAGGTCACATTGAGCATTTCAAACCCCAAGAAGTTCTGCCTGAGATGGTAACAGGCTGGATAAGATCCTTTCCGCTTAAAGCATAAACTTAAGCATTATTATGGCTAAAAGCAAAATTGAAGCTTAAAGCTGATGGCAAAAAAAGGGGATTAGCGGTACATCATCCCCTTGGCCTTCTCAAAGCGCTTGCCCATATCTTCGAGCTGGTCCTTGCTCAGGTCCTTCCTAGCCTCCTTGAAGATCTTATCCTCCTCTTCCCTCTATGTGCCTGGGCCATCTACGTCTTAAGCTCGGCAAAGGGCAGCTCTCTCTCCCTAGCCGAGGCTCTGCATTTCTCCAGGTCTTCTATGATGCCCAGGACTTTGTCGCGGTCCTTCCGTATTATATCAAGAATATCTGGCATGTCAACTAGCACGTAAATTTATTTATCCAGTATGTCGGCATAAGTAGGATAAAAAGCGACACCTAGGAGTCCAGCCAGCCCAAAGTTATATAAGGTTATATTCTATAAAAAACTTATCCTGTCATGTGATCTCCGACAGCATTAATGACGGGCCCTTACAGGCGCAAGCTCTCTTTAGCCTCCTCAGAGCGCCGCCCCATGTCATCGAGCTGCTCCTTACTGAAGTTCATGGAGGCCACCTTGAAGATTCCGCCCTCCTCCTCTCTTATGTGGTGCCTCATGTTCTCCTCCATGACCTTAAGCTTGGCAGTCCAGCGATCGTCATCCTTGGGATGGTCATCCATCTGCTGCAAGAGGAACTTCATCACATTGTGCTCCTCGATGGCCTCCAGGATCTTATCCCTGATGGTGTCCTCCAGGGCCGGATAAAAGACCCTCTCCTCGCCGTACATGTGCCTCAGCATGTGCAGTCTCAGGGCATCATAGAGCCTCTCCCTGGTGCCTAAGGTGCGGGCGTTCGCATACTTGAGGTCTTCCATCTCCTTTAGGAGCCTGTCGTGGTCCTTGCTGATCTCATCCAGCACATTCATGTCTTCTATCGTGTCACCTGCCATCATCAGCCCTCCCGGATAGCAAAAGGGCAAAAATCAGTCGGTAGAATCGCCCTTTACGAGTATTTAGGACTTCAAAGGTATAAAATAATTACTCAAGTAGATTCCCTAAGTTGGCTTACCAAAAACGCAGGGAAGCTCTTTAATGATTCATCATGGTTCCCTGCCAAGATGTAAGTTGGAATGTCCGAAGGATAATGGTCTACAGCGTACTGCATGAGCTGGTCAACACCAGTCAAGGAGCATTCGTATTCATGGCCCTTTCTTAACTGGACGCCATCTGTTAAATCACCAGCATGGATCACGAACTCACAGCCAGCGTCTGCCGGCATTTTATAAAAACGGTGCAATGCTATGGCCTGTTCGTAGATACTTCCGAGGTGGGTGTCAGATACTATAGCTATCATGCTATCAACGCTACTAAATCATTGAGATCATCAGGCTTGACCGCTGGTTCCAATCCATCCTGCCGCCGTAAAGGCAAGCCTAGCCTCTTTAAGGCCACGCCTTTGTTGTGCCAGGCATCGGGGTGAGAGAGCTTCCCGGTCTTGCCAAAAGATACGATGGCTTTATCCAGCAGGTCCATCTGGGTAAGGGCTATGCCCTTATTATTCCAGGCATCGGTCTTCCTTAGATTTATCCTGACCATCTCATAAAAGTATCGTCGGAGATGCTGCTCTAAAATCTTCGAGCGTTATTGTTGGGATCCTGAGACTTTCGCAGGTTGATCGGCTTGTCGAAAGCAAAATTCAAATATTAAAGCAATAGCATATACTTATGAGGAATATTCGCTCATACTAAAATATCTGCCCGCAATTGCGGCGCTCTTGTTGCTGCTAAGCATCACGCGTGCGATGGCCCTTGAGGGGTCCGAAAGCCCTGAGGGAAATGCCATTGAAGCGGACGGGTTCAAGAATGCTACAGCCTTATCTATAAATGGCACAAAGTTCGAGGACTCTAATAGAAATGCCGTATTTGATGTTGATGAACGAGGCCTCTCTGGGTGGGTAATCAGGCTAGAACGTAACGGCAGAGAAACTTCTAATACTACAACCAACGAATCGGGATTTTATCTACAGGGATCGGAAAGGGCGTAGCGGGAAGACCCCGGTCTTCAGGCCTGGGATGAACGCGGGGCCCTTCCTTTGTTACACAGCAAACTTTAAATTGCATTGTGACATGTATATATGTATGCTCTCACTGACAAACGTGCTGAGGCTAGATAAGGGTCAGTACAGGTTAGTGAAAGCTCTGTGTAGGTATTCCAAGAATCTCTACAACCAGGGCCTCTATAACACTCGTCAGATGTTCTTCAACAATAACAGGTTCCTCAAGTACCCTGACAACTACCATCTCTGCAAAAGCTCCGAGAACTACAAGATGATGCAAGCTG
>CAZKWM010000180.1:0-4682 GCA_964556405.1 uncultured Methanotrichaceae archaeon
TCGACAACTGACAGGGTTTTATCAGAACAAAAGACAAAACGAACGCAAAAACACCGTACAAACTGCAGAGAGCTGGAAGAAGAAGAGGACAGTCCAGAAAGAGACACACACAGCAAATGCGAAGAAGGGTCTCCTGCACACAGACCGGGGAAGAGTCACTAGTGTGTCAACAAGTCATAATGTCCAGAAGACATATGGAGAGGTAGCACCAGGAAGCAATGATACCACACCAAGAAAAAAGAATCGGTTAATTGAAAAGAGGACTACGTAAGTGTACATCTAGTAGCCAAAGATTAATTGCCTTCCTCAAATTGGGGTCCTCATGCGCCCAATCAACAGTGGAGAGATCCATAATCGCATCCAGGATAAAACCATAAAGATTCGAATGAGACACAGGAAAAGTAACAGACCTGAAAAATCGGGCACGCGGCGTATCAAAGAAAGGACACTCAAAGAGTCTGTGATGGACTGAGTCGACTACCGCCAATGAGGCGAGATGAGGACGAGGTGATGAAGATGCAGTATGTGAAGAAGGAGAGACAACCGAAGCCATGATCACAGATGTAGAAGAGGAAGAAGAACCAGGCACAGCAGCAGACGGAGAGCAGTGAGCGCACGCGACTGGCCCATCGAGACGACGCTTAGCCCTCACATCGCCGGTCGCAGTCTGCTGGTATCTAATTGCAGCTTTAATGGGCACAACAAAAGGAGGATCGAGCGAATAAAGAGGAGGAAGAGGAGGACGAAATGAGGGCCTCAATGCCATGACAGACGAAACATCCTCAATAAAGGGAGAGCCACCAGCGAGAGGAAGACAAATTCTCATAAAGCTGACGATTGAGCGGTCTGCCAACATCCGCCTATTAAAGGACAAGTCGGAGAATAAACCAGTAAATTGACGCGCTCTGTTCAGATGATAAGGCCAAGCGTCTGCACCAGGAGGAGGAGGGACAGAAAGAGGAAATGACACAGACCTGCCACGCAGAACTCGCGAAGTTTCAAGATGCGAGGAAGAACAGAACTGCTTAAACGACGCGGAAGCAGGAGAGGTTGGGGACAGACTGAGATGAGATGAGAAGGACACACAAGCCTGATGGAAAAGGGTTGAGGAGTCAGGAAGTCGGAAATCAACAAAGAGAGCAGTGGATGGGACATGCAGCCATAAGGAGAGAGCCCTTTTGATGGGCATAACAATCCAAGAACCAAGCTGATGGTGTTGATCGGGTGTTAGCACAACGACAGGGAAGCGATATCGAATAATAGATAGAATAAAAGCATGCACCAGACCAATCAAAGTATTTGGTGAAGGAAACATACCAACACGCACACGACTGGCAATCATGTGCGAAGCAGCTCTCACTTTCCCAAGCAACACACCAAACTCCTTGTTCCAACTATTGTCAGAGGTAAACCATATTCCAAGATAATGATATTCGGAAGGAGTTGGCAAGGATTGACCATTGGCGAGAAGGAGAGGATGGGTAAGTGGCAATGCTATGGGGGAGACCGAAGAACGAAACAACACGCAAGCGCTTTTGTATGAATTGAGCGGCATTTTCCAAGTGGTACACCACCTCTCCAATGATGTGAAAGCATGCTGAAGAGAAGCTGACGAAGGAGAAGAAGCAGTAACGGGATCATCAGGCCACATGGCGAGGTCATCGGCGTAAGCAGCATGCGGGAGAGGAATGCTCAGCAACAAATCATTAAGGAAGATCAGAAATAATATGGGTCCAAGCACAGAGCCTTGAGGAACACCCGTGATAAGATGATAGACTGAAGAATGAACACCGCCAGCCTGAAGCTGAAAAGAACGATCAGAAAGAAATGAATGCAAGAAACGAAGCAAATGCCCATCAAAATGCAAGTGCTTGCGCATTTTGTAAATCAGGCCATCAACCCAAACACGATCAAAGGCTTTAGAGAAATCAATAAAAGCGACAGGCAGCGCAGCGCCCGACGCAATAGCTGAGGATATCGCAAGATGCAAACGTGATATCTGATCCATACAAGAATTTCCCTCACGAAAGCCGGACTGAGAGGAATCCAGATTACGAAACACAGAAGAACGAAACCGAATATAAAGAATCCGCTCCAGTAGCTTGCTCAGCACGGAGGTCAAGGAAATACCGCGATAGCTATCAGGACTATCTCGATCCAAGGAGGAAGATTTCAGCAGAGCACACAAACGAGCGAAACGAAATGGCGCAGGTACATACTCTGCGTTCAACAGGGCAGTATACAAACGTGCAAGAAAAACAAAGAACGGTGTAGAAGCATAGTGTAGGAATGCAGGAGGAATATCATCGGGACCAGGAGAGGAAAAGAGATTGAGATGGGAGCAGACATCAGCAACTTCATTTGTCGTAACAGGCTTCTCGAACTGAGACCAGCGACTTGGATCGCGATCCAAATAGGGCAATTCATTTGAGATAAATTCATGAACATCTTGATCTGATGCCGTAGCAGGAAATGATCTAAGAGAAGCAGAAGACGAGACCTGAGCAAAGTGCGCGGCTAAAGCCTCAACCGAAAGGGCACTCGACGTTGGATCAAAACGACGCGCCTTGGACCGAAAATAATAGGCATGAAAGCGGCGTTGTGCACGCCGCGAACCTTTCTGCATCATCGACTCCAGAAGTTGCGCAGAACGGACTTCCTCCGCCCCAGATGCAGCAATAAACTGTGAAAGCTTCTCATCCCATTGCCTTTGCAGGGCGGCATCTACGGCCGGGGATGAAGCAATTTGAGCAGAAAGAAAGTGCAAATCTGGAAGAAGCACTGAAGGAGAAGAGGCAGAACGAGAAGAGTCAGAACAATAAGCCACGGACGACCTTGTAGAAACAGGCTTCGAAAAACCAATATAAAATGATCCTGCGTTAAAGAGAAGTTGAGACACGGAAGAAACTAAATTATCCCACGAAGAAGTAGGAGCAGAAGAACCAAGCATAATCAAACGAGACAATTCACGATCCAACGAAGAAAGATTAGAACCAGAAAGATAATTACGAAAACCATCCCAGTCGCAACGGGAATCATCCGCCGCACGGAATCGCAGACGACTAAGAGGAGGAGGAAGAGAAATCGGCGCAGAGGAAGGAAGCAAATCGGCCAGAATAGCAACATGATCTGACGAAGCTGAAGAATAAGCAAGAAGGCCGCCAGCAGCCCTGATGTGAAAAGGAGAAACTGAGGGCGAAGACAGAAAACCATCAGGGGTTGATGCAGCATAAGGATACGTAGGAAAAGAAGGAAAGGAACATGACATGGAGCAGGAAGAACCAACAGACAAACGAAACAAATTCTCGGCTGAATCACCATCGAACAGGGACCTGACATTCCAATCCCCAGCTAAAATAGTAGGAATAGCAGAATCAGATAACGCAAAACCGCGACAAGAACGTAAAAAATTGGCAAAGTCTGTCCGCTGCGCTAAACGAGGTGGGGAAGGACAACGATAGCAGACGAAGAGATTTGTGTCTGAATCCAAATGTAGCGAAGCAGATGGATGTATACAGATTCCAGCCCACTCAATAGAAGAAGATGGGAAAGACAGAGACGACACTGAGAATGAAATTCCATCACGCACGAAAATGACCACACCACCACCACCAGAATTACGCGAAAAGAAATGCCCAACAGAGTAATTCGGAGGAGGAGGAGGAGGGACACCAGAGTCCATGTGAGTTTCAGTTAGACAAATAAACGCAGGCTGCGCATTGAAATGCAAATACTGCCAAAGAACTGACTTGGCGCGAGAGAAACCATGAACATTCCAAAGAAGCACCGATGGCAACACCGACGTAGAAGAAGAAGGCTGGAATGAGATAGACGGGATAGTGGGGATAAACGACGTCGCAGCTAGACGAAGCTGAAACGGAGACAGAGAAGAGGCAGACAGCGATGTGGAGAGTGAAGAGGATGAAGCAACAAGCAAAGAAGATGACAGCGAAGCAACAGAAGAAGCAGAATTCAAAGAGTGAGAAGACGAGGACATGGACGAAGAAGTGGAGACAGGCAATGCAGAGCAGGACAAAGAGGACGATGACAAGGACAAAGCAACAGTAGGCTGCACGGGCGTAAAAATTGGGGCACAAGCACGCAGCACGGAGCGAGACCTAGGTGAAACAGACTCGGACGGAGGAGAACACTCAGACGAAGAAATCGAGCAAGAACAAGAAAGAGAAGAGATAGGAGAGAAAGATGAAGCAAGCATAGAGTCAGATGAGGCAAAATGAGAAGAAAAACAAGAAGAGACAGACGCAATTTTGCCATTTAATACTGAAGATGAAGAGGTCATTAAGTAGCATCAGGGACAATCGCGTCATCATCATGGACCGGGGCAGGAGAAGCAGCAACCAAAGAAGCAGCAGCAGGGCGCGCAGCACTGGATGAAGCAGAGGATTGAGCAAAATGAGAAGAGCCATCATGCTGCTTATGTTTCTTGCGAACCGGTGAGTTGACAGCAGGAGGAGAGGTACTGGGAGGAGGAGTAACCGGGCGAACAGAGGCCGCATTCGCAGAAGAAGAGAGAGGAAGATGAAGATGAGGCAGCAGAAGAGGAGGAGGAAGAGCTCTTCTGTTGGAATGCAGAGAACGTATACAGAGAGGAGAGAGAAGAAGAGCTAGAAGAAGAAGAAGAAGAAGAAGAAGAAGAAGAAGAAGAAGAAGAAGAGGCAAGA
>CAZKWM010000181.1:0-4668 GCA_964556405.1 uncultured Methanotrichaceae archaeon
TTGGCCTTGGGATCTATCATCCCCAGCATCTTCCTATCCTTCTCCTTAACGGGACCGTACTTGGCATAATCCGAGACGGTGGGACTCTCTCTGAAGAACTTTCCCGTTTTAATCTGGACGGAGATGTTAGGAGGCAGCGCTCGCTCACACGCTGCCTTCAATCCCTCCAGGTACTTTTCGCTCTCCAGTTCGAGCCTAACCCTCCCCAGCTTGACCTTCAATTCGAAGGCCTCGCCTCCCACCTCAACCAGGAGATCCCTATTCTCCTCTATGGGAGTGCCCTTGCCCGGGCCGTAGGGAACGGTTCTGGGCAAGCTGGGGCCGTGGATGGTGATCCTGAGGATCCCGCCGTTCTTATGAATTTCAGTTAGGAGCTTTTGAGCGGTCTCGGGCATCAAGAACCTGCTCGGAAAGATCTCCACCTGGACAGGTTGCGTGTCTGATTCAGCGACCATGGGTTCCGCCTTACTTCGGGACTGCCTCCGCCACCGACACTATGGGCTCGCGGAACTCCTTGATCTCGCCGTAGATGGCTCCGACCAGGCCGGAGGTCATCTCAGGAGTGAACATCTGGGTGCCCGCATCGAGGGCAATGGCTGCAGCGACGCACGGGATGGCGAAGCCTCTGGAGTGCCTCGTTACCACGTGGTTGCCGTTGAAGACACCGGGGCCGCCGCCGCCATAGATGGAGTGGCTGAAGAACGAGAAGCCCACCGCAGTACCCATGACCCTGCCGAAGTCACAGCCTGGCAGAGCAGTCTCCTTCTCCATGATATCGTTGAAGTACAGGAGAGTCGAGGAGACGGCCTGAGCGCCCCTTAGAGCACCGCAGTTGACCATGGTGGCAGCGAGCACACCTGCAGCACAGTAGGCGTTCCACATGGAGACGTCATTGGCCTCGTACATGGTGTATCCGGATGGGAGCTTCTTACCGGCCTTGATGACCTTGTCCTCGAGAGCCTTGCCGACGATGCTCTGGACGACGGTGCCGATGGTGCCAGTCTTGCCGTTGGACTTGACGGTTTCGTACAGCAGGTTGTTGGCGTTCAGGCCCTGGAATGCCAGACCCAGGAGCTGGTGCCTCTCGAAGACACCGAAGGCGTTGCCCATCTCGAACTCGCCAATCTGCTCGAAGATAGAGGCCAGGGCTGCGGCGTTCATGGCGTTCCTCTTGGTGATCATAGCCAGGTGGTTGGCCATGATGTTCCTCAGAGCGAAGCCGAGGCCCTCGTCATTCTGGGGGATGTTAAGGACTGAGGCGACGTTTCCGCCGTTCATGCCTACGGTCTGCGGGTACTCGCCCCAGACTGCGGCGTGGACCATGGGTGCCTCTGCGTATCCTGCCTTGAACTGCTGGATCAGGGCCTCAGTGGTGGCGCCCGCTGCGGCAGTCATGCCGACAACGAACTCAGAGGCTGCGTTGACCCTGGCAGTGGGGATCTGTACCAGGAGCTGCTTTCCTCCGCCGAGGACCTGGACGTTGGTGTCATCGCCGGGGACTACCTGCAGGAGCTCCTTTATCTTGGAAGCCAGGGCACCTGCGTTGGCGACTACATCGTAATTGAGCTCGCGCCCCTTGATGCGCCTGCCGCCGCCACCTACCTTTCCTGCTTTGAAGGCGTTCTCGACACCGGCAAGGTTCACGGCTACAGTCCGCTTAGTGAGGGCGATGAGCCTCTGCATAGCGGCGTTTCTGAGGGGGCTGACCGCATTCAGATCGACGTCGCTCTTGAGAAGAACTCCGCGGTCGCTATATAGGTCTATCTTGTCAGACACGTCTTTATCCTCCTTTACCTTTTAGCAGTACAAATTGCAAGGCCAGCGCTTGAGCGATGATATGATAGCCCATGCTAATGCTTTCGATATCCAGCGCTTATAGTCCTCACAATCTCCCGCCGCTTTTCCTAATGCCCCATAGCTACTTAAACTTTTTGCGTGGAACAAGTATATCTGGACAAATTATATTTTATTGTGTCGCTGCTAAATTATCAATATGCCAGTTGTTTAAAATTGACTTTATTGAAACCAACCATCATAATATTGGGCCTTTGATCAGCGCGGGTTGTGCCTCGCGTTGAAGGTCCAAAAGAGCCCTCTAAGAGGGCAACACAGGCCAGGCTTTCTAGGAACAGTCTATAAAATATAAAGTTATATGATAAATCACTAATATTGTTGCACTTAATTACGCGAAGCTGCTGACATTATTATTCTGAGAGATCGGTCTTACCAGATAACGTCACCCCCTCAACCCGGTGTAAGAAGTGGGCAAAAGAGGTCGGAGCGCAATCATTTATCCTACGGATAACGGTTCTTTTCGGCCTCTGCGAAAAACTTAAATGAAGGCAGGTTCGGGCTTTGATTGATATGCATTTGATCATAGCGGAGAAGCACGACGCTGCCAAGAGGATATCCCAGATCCTGGCCGGCACCAAGCCCAAGTCCCAAAAGGTGAGCGGCGTCGAGGCCTTCAGTTTCGACGATAAAGTGGTAGTGGGTCTAAGCGGCCACATAGTCGGAGTCGACTATCCCACGGGCTATAATAGCTGGCAGAAGGTGGACATAAGGGACCTCATAAGAGCAGATATAGTCACCCGTCCCACCCAAGAAAAGATCATTTCGGCCATAAAAAAGCTCGGTTCCGAGGCCGACAGGGTCACCATAGCCACGGACTACGACAGAGAAGGGGAGCTCATAGGGGTCGAGGCCTTAGCGATTGCAAAAGAGGTAAATCCCGGCCTCAAGGCCGATAGAGTCAGGTACAGCGCCATAACCAAGGATGAGATCCTCAAGGCCTTCAAGAAGCCTGGCGCGGTGGACTACGATCTGGCAGCCTCAGCGGAGGCCAGACAGATCATAGACCTGATATGGGGCGCAGTTCTGACTAGGTTCATATCAGTGACCTCAGGCCGCCTAGGCAAGGAGTTTCTCTCGGTAGGAAGGGTCCAGTCCCCTACCCTGGCCATCATAGTGGACAGGGAGAAGGAGATAGAGGCCTTCGTCCCAAAGCCTTACTGGGAGATCTACGCCGACCTGGAGAAAGGCGTCCGGATGGAGCACGCCAAGGGACGGATCTGGGACAATGCCGATGTAGATCAGATACTGAAAAACCTTGGGCCGGAAGCCGTCATAACCAGGATCACCAAGAGGCCCAAGGTTGACAAGCCCCCTGCACCCTTCGACACCACGGGTTTCATATCCGCCGCCAGCGGCATTGGTTTCTCCGCGGCCAATGCCATGAGGATCGCCGAGGGGCTCTACACCAACGGTTACATTTCTTACCCCAGGACGGATAACACCGTCTATCCCCCATCCATAGATCTCAAGGCTTTAGTTAACCTATTCAAGAAGAGCCCCTTCTCAGCCGAGGCCGCAAAGTTACTCCAGGGCAAGATGATCCCCACCAGGGGCAAGAGGGAAACCACCGATCACCCACCAATTTACCCCACAGCCATCGTCTTCAAGGATGAGCTCAAGGAGGATCAGTGGAGGGTGTATGAGCTGGTGGTCAGAAGGTTCTTCGCCACCCTTGCCGAGGAGTGCACCTGGGAAGTCTCCAGCATCAAGGCAGACATAGGGTCAGAACCCTTCAAGGCCACCGGAGCCAGGCTCATAGATGCCGGATGGAGATACTATTATCCCTACAGCAAGGCCGAGGAGCACATACTACCCGAGCTTAAGGAGGGCGAGAGGCTCAATGTCCTGAAGACTGAGGTTCTGGCCAAGGAGACCGAGCCCCCAGCCAGGTATGGCCAGGGAAGGCTCATAAAGCTCATGGATGAGCTAGGCCTTGGAACCAAGTCCACAAGGCACGACATCATAAGCAAACTTTACGCAAGAGCCTACGTCCAGGGCAACCCCATGAAGCCCACCAACACCGCCTATGCCGTGGTGGATGCCCTGGAGAAATATGCTCCTACCATCACTAAGCCCGACATGACCACCACCCTGGAGAAGGACATGCTGGCCATAGCCGAGAAGAAGCTCCCTGAGGAGAAGGTGGTAGACGTGTCCAAGGACATGCTCACACAGGTCTACGATGAGCTAGAGGGCAATAAGAACAACATAAGCGAGTCTCTCAGGGATGGCCTCAGAACCGACAAGATCGTAGGGCCCTGCGAGAAGTGCGGCTCGGATCTCATCATAAGGCGCAGCCGCAGGGGAGGCAGGTTCATTGGATGCTCAGGCTACCCCAACTGCAAGTTCACCCTGCCCCTTCCCAAAATTGGCACCCTGGTCATGGCTGACAAGATCTGCGAGAAGCACCACCTGAGCTTTGTTAGAATCATCAACAAAGGCCGCAGGCCCTGGGATCTGGGATGCCCCCACTGCAACTTCCTGGAGTGGCAGGCCAAGAAGGCTGCAGAAGCAGCCAGTGGTGCGACTGCTTCCGGTAGTTCCATTGCCAGCGGCTCTGCAACTTCCAGCGCCTCCAGTGCTTCCGCTAAAGCCCATCCATCCAAGCCAAAGGCGGCTAAGAAGGGCAGCGCCGCCAAAAAGAGCAGCGTTCCAATGAAGAGCAAAAATAACGGCCTCTCGGATATCGATGGAATAGGCCCTAAGACCTTGGAGAAGCTGGAGGCAGCCGGGGTCAAGACACCCAAAGACCTGGCAGGAGCCGGGGTCGATCTCCTGGCAGAGAAGACTGGTATAAGCGCAAAGAAGATCCTG
>CAZKWM010000182.1:0-4657 GCA_964556405.1 uncultured Methanotrichaceae archaeon
CAACGCCCTTAACGGAGGCCTTCTCGTACATGTAGTTAGCCGCACCGGCCATTCCCACAAGGGTCACAGCCAGCACAACAAGGATCAATAGATTTCGTGCCGTTAAATACCCTCCTTAACTATAGCTTTAATACGACGGCTAGGCCGTATACATGGCGTTTGCCTAATGCCTTGAAACCAAAGCATTCTGTATTCAATCCCATCCTATACATCTTCCTAGCCACTTAAGCATAAGTACTATAGAGGAACCTGAATTTAAGGCTATGGTTTGAAACCACTAATTTCATTAAAGATGATTGACATAGATAAGAAGGAAATAAGAATATCAGTAAAGGCTGTAAGAAAAGACAGTTCGACTTTTGACAATGTTAATCATCCCAGTTAACGTCGATTAACGGATGGAGATAGGACCTTCGAACTGAGGGATGAATCACGACCTTGGCACCCATCTACATTGGTTGCCGTTTCAGCTTATAAGGGCTCGAAGGCCCTGGAAGATATCGGTTGGCTATATTTCAATTATCATAAAGAAGGATATCTTTAAAGCGGTGAAATGCCAATGGCTGCTATACATTTTCATCTATATTCAAGTGCTCACTCTGATGCCAGCAATACGTAAAGGCCCTACCTTCGCGATACGCCTCATCCTCGTGATTTAAGAGAGTAGAGCCGCGGAGGGCATCGTTATTTTAGTCATTTAAAGGAAACGCAGGGTTGAAAGTCGATATGTAATTAAATAATTAAACGATTCCTCAACCCTGATAGGTCCTTCCACCTTACTGGGTTCATAGTGAATCCGTCCAGTGTTACTAATGCCAAAAGGCTTATTACTTAGTGTGATAGCAACTCGTTAATGAGCTAAGCGCTGAAAAAACCCCCCCTCCTTTACCAGGCCCATGAAGCTCAAAGCGGATCGGCGCCATGGGGTGAGAACTGCCATGAAGTGCCCCGGAGTAGGGATATTCCAGGGCACTTACACCTCTACAGAGATTTTCAGCAGTATAATTAGATATCTCATCTTCAGTGAGGATAATCAGGAGCCAGCCCTAAACGTAATTCCTTTTTGCGCTTTGGCAGTCAGAGGCTTTAATCTCTGGAAGCTGACCTTACCGTGACTTCCTCTCCGGCCTAAAGGCCGAAGCTTCCTACTTCAACGATCTGACGCTTACCTGAACGTGAGTTCGGGCCGGAGGTCAGGTCTTCATAGGCTCTACCCCTCAGTCCGAGGGTGGTCATGACGCAAAAATCATATCAGGAGATGCCGAAAGTGCGATATGTGATACGAGCAGATGGCAATCGTCATGAAAAGGCTTACTGCCTATGTCACCGGACGGATACAGAGAGTTGGCTATAGGGCAAGGATAGTCGATATAGCCAACGCCCTGGGCCTGGCAGGGGCTGTCCAGAACCTTGCCGATGGCCGAGCGAAGATAGTAACGGAGGGCGAGGACAACGACCTGGAACGGTTCACTAGGGTAATCGATATCAAGAACACCCTCATCTGTGTAGAATCCCTATCATGGGACTACTCCGAGGCCCACGGCGATTTTTCATCATTCTATAAATTGGTTGGCGGCGATGAGACCAATTCCAGGCTGGATCAGAGCATAGTGGTCCTCCATGAGATCTTGGATGCTATCAAGGACATGCACGCAGACCTGGCCGGCAAGCAAGACCAGACGTTAGAAGAGATCAAAGGCCTGAGAGGCGACCTCCATCCTGGTTTAGCGGTATAGCTTAGGACTGTTCAGGAGGACGTCAAAACTATTAAGGCTCGCCTAAGGCATGCCTTAAGCTATCTACCCCCTTCTTTGTAGTGCTACATTGGAAGCAATAGTTCAACGTGTGTCCCATTACTAGTATAGCGTAACGTTAATTATGGATCATAAGGTAACAACTATGGGGTTTTTCTCTGGCTTTAGTTTTACCGAACTGCCATTGGACCGTAGCTTTAGGCCTATTCCTTTCTTTTTCCCTAGGAGCAACCTCTTTGGCAAGGGTTTTCATATCCCCTATCCTGCGATTCAGGCATTGTCTAGAGATGGCAGATAGTTCAATTTCTGCCATATTAGGGCAACCGCCCTTTTTTGAGTAAAGTGAAGCTCAAACCTCGTGGCAAGTTCAAATGATTCTTCAGGCAAAAATGCTTCATAAAATGAGCTAGCGGGGTTAGTATTGAGGTTATACTGAACAACTTTAATGGATTCTGCGTCAGGATATCGCAAAGCAATTCCTTTCATGAAATCCGCATGATCTACTTTGGTACTATGTTTATTAACACAGTTTGTCCTCTTGCCTTCATGAGGATCAAAAGCGATAAAGGCGCAGCAAGTATCATTACGGTTATATTCGTAGCTTTCTTTTTTTGGCTTTCCTGGCTTCATAGGTATTGGTATCAGAACGTCGTCGATCAACTGGCAAAGTCTTACATCAAAGCAGATTAAATGACGTGCTGGATCATAAGATTATTCATATTGGTCCAATACATCTTCCATATGCCATATGAAACCGCTTGTTATCTTACCTATGCACCATCGAGTCTTCGGCTAGGGCTTGATTTCCATTATTTAAGATCCTTTGAACGCTCATGGTAGAGATGCAATCGATAGACTTTAGCTCAAGGAGCTTATCAGCTATCAATTTTAAAGTCCAAGTGTATCTGCCTTCCGGTGGTTCAGAGCAGGCAAGAAGTGTCATTTTTGTCTCTATAGTCCCATCCAGCTTGGGTGGCCTTCCGATACGAGATTTTTCATCTATGGCGGAGGATAAGCCTTCTTGACAATATCGTTTCATCATTCGGTTTACATGGATGAGCTCTCCGCTCCCCTGTCCCTCCTTAACTAGCTTGGTCTTGATCTCCTCCAGGGGCTCTGGAAACTCCGTCTCGAAGCGCTCGTGGGGGACCTGGCCCAAAATCTCCTCTTTCTTCCAGCCGTAAAGCTCCTCTACACCGCTTCCCCTGGAGATGATCCTGTCATCCAGGCTCCTGATGAGGATAAGAGCAAGGTTGAGCCTCTCCGACTGCCTCCTTAGGGTCTCATTGGCCTCTTCTAACAGCTTGAGGTTCCTTTCCTTCTCCTCTGAGGCCTCCATGAGGTCCTCATATTGCTGGTACAGCCACTCTTCAGTTGCCGACAGCTCCTCAAGGCTGGATGAGCTCTTCCACGGTATCGGAACGGATCTATCCCAAGTGGGCCTGCGTTGAGACTACGTAAACGGATGTCTTCTATGTGCTGGTAAAGTTCTATGATCCTGCTGAATAGATTGTCGCTCGCCATCTTGCAGCTCCATGGGTATTTTGGACTGGTTAAGAATAGCACCTTGCCTACTAATATTATAGATCTCAGCTAGAAAATCCGTTTTATAGTTAAAAAATTTTGCTTGCGAAGGCTAGAATCTTCGGCAGAAACTGTAGATCATAAGTTAGAAAGATGGAATAAAAGGGCTTTCAGGCCGGATGCTCTTTGGTACCCGGCCTATAAAGGGCTTACCCCTTCAGCTGCTTCACCTTGTCGAAGATCTGCCTCATGGTGTGCTCATTGCTCTCCGTAAACCGGAAGGGCGATCCCGTGAAGGGCTTGAAGTAGACGGGCACGTCATCCAGCCGGTAGAATGTTCCGTCGCACTCCATGGCATCTATGACTCCCGGCAGCACCACGTCCGCTACCAGGGTGGTGGGGCAGGGGGCTATGTCTATGCAGACCACGGGAATCTCAGCCAGGTACTTGGCGCAGTCGGCTGGGAAGTGGGAGACCAGATCCGCCGAGAGTATGAAGGCTGCATCCACGTCCTTATCCCTTAGCAGGTCCACAGCTGTGTACTCCCCTGGGTTGTACCTGGGGTATCCCCTGGAAAAGTCCAGGCCGAAGGGGAAGCCGTACATGTAGGAGGCTATCTGGTTGAACCCGGCCACGTTGCAGTGGCCTCTTAGAGCTCCTATGACGAACTTGGTGTGGTTGTTGAGCTCCTTGACCAGGTTGAAGGCGAGCTCGGCATTCCTGTGCTTTCCGTAGGAGGAGGCGATTCCCAGGCCCACGTAGATGGCTCCGAAGTTGCAGGACTTCATCATATCCAGCATCTTCTCCATCCTCTCTATGGGAACGCCGGTGATCTTCTCCACCGAGGGATGGGGCCTCTTTCCGTGGAGCAGAGTTAGGAGCGCAGACAGAAGCTCGTAGTCTGTGTTGGGCTTGAGCTGTATGTGAAGGTCGGCATTTTCAGCCGTGACCGATCTTCTGGGGTCTACGCATATTACCGTCCTGTCGAATCTTCCCCTCCTGGTCCAAAGGCCTCTGGGGTAGATGGCGTACCTGGACATGTGCCTCGGCATGGACTCCAGGGGGTTGGATCCCCAGTAGACCGCCAAAGTGGAACGGAGCTTTCCCTGGCCAGCGGTGGAGCCAACGCGCCCTGCCTCCTGAATTCCCATGGCCGTAGGCCCGTGGCAGACCGTGGAGTTGGAGTCCACAGCCCCTCCCAGGAACTCTCCTATGTGAAGGCCCACCGCCATGGCCTCGCAGGAGGTCTCGCTGCCCATGAAGAGAAGGGGCCTCTTAGCCTCGACCAGAATCTTGGCGGCCCTGAGAATCGCTTCGTCCCACTGGGCCTTCCTTCGGTTGCCGTTATCTCTTATCAGGGGCTCTCTTATCCTGTGCTC
>CAZKWM010000183.1:0-4654 GCA_964556405.1 uncultured Methanotrichaceae archaeon
CTTGCTTCCTAATCTATTGGAGAAAAGTAATCCGGTGATGTTTTGAAATGGGCTCGACATATAGTATTCCGTTAAACGTTTTCCTTAGATCAGCTCTTAGCCTACCGGCTTTAGGTTTCTGAGCTGGAAGAATATGTTCTATTTTTGCCCATAGCCTATCATCCATCTCTTTGAATTACACCGATTAAATAATATAGTCTCGGGATAATTTCGGGGTTAAAAGTAAAAATGGGCGTCAAATTTTCTCCTTCCCTTGCGCCGAAAACGTCTACCGAAGTTAACAACAATGCTGAAGTTAATAATAACCTGAATAAAAAAGGAAAGAAGGAGCTATGATGAGATATTAGCTTGCCTTAACTTGCAGCCAGCTCTTCAGCCGTAGGATAAGCTCTTACCTCAACCTGAGATAGACTCTTGTCCCTCGAGACCAGAAGTGGCCAGGTATCCAGGATGTAGCTTAGGCCTCGAATCTCCTTTACTATACGTCTCTAGCTCCGCCTGATGCTGGGCTTCCAATATCACAAATAGATCGTATTCTCCAAAGAGACTATAGACCTCCGTTATGTCATCCCTTTCCATGAGAGCGCTGTAGATCTCCTTCTCGTGATCGGGGATGACTTTGACCATCGTAACTCCAATGACCATGAATTATCCTCCCTTGAGGTTTGTCAGGTATCCCGGCTTTGGCCATTATACTTACCGTTTTTATGTTTTGTTGATCACTCTTCATCCCGCATGCCAGAGTATGGTCTTGCGAATGCTCATTAACTTCCGTCTGAAGTATTCCGATCGGTCCAGAGAAAGGCTTTGATCAGCATTCCCACAGCCTCTAATGTTAGATAAGCCAAAGAGGATCGGAGATTTATCCTCCCTTGAGACCACCCTCATCGTACACACGCCTGACCCGAAACCCGTGTACATTGGTTCCATAAGCTCTATTAGGAGAGGCATTTTATTTACAGCTGAGGAAATTCGCAACTATTGCCTGAAAGAGAAAACTTACATGTCAACTACCACCCCTTAAAGGGGGTGGATTGTGTTATAGTAACTCTCGTAACATTAAATAATAGATAGTTTAATTATAATTTTGAATAAGAAATCTTTTTATCCAACCTCTGGCATAGCACATAGATTAAGATAATGTGCTTGTGCCATTAAAAGACCTAAAATCATAAACACACTCAGTACACCTTAGCCTTTGCCTTGACATGAAGTAGAAAATCTTTTCGCCCACAGGAAGGGCAAGAAAAATCATTTAATTTATTATAAAGATATTGGAGAGATCTCTTCTCATCAGATCCTATCTACTAAATCCTATTAAATTCTCACCATTCATGTAGTGCTCCCTAACTTTAAGTTAGGGATAAACGGTGCGCCATTGCCATAATTTAAGCGGCAGGCTGCGAACTATTTGATCTAAATAGATTTAAGACCATAAGTATAATATTCCCCTAAGATTTTATGAACGATAAAGTCCAGGAAAACCGCCAGATCCTCCGTCAAGAGAACTTCTGCCAAGCCCTTATCAAAGAGTATATTAGCCTCAGGAGGAAGCTCTTCTATCCCCTCGCCATAAAATCACCCTTACATAAACCTCAGGAAAGGTCATAATCTCCACAGAGCAGTCTCCTCCTTCCACCAGCTTTCCGCCCATGCGCTCTATTGAATTCCTAAACACGCCTTCAGGGTCTGCCCTCAGCCTCTCCACAATCGGCCTGATGGTATTCTTCTGAAAAGCAGGAAGATAGGAGTTGCCGCCCTTGAGCTCCCTGAAAGATATCCACTGCCTCGTCGATTTATAGCCATACCTGAGGATGCCCAGGAGATAGTGAAGGACTAAAATAGCGATGAACCTATCGGCAGGCTTGCTCGAAGACTTGGATATGACTGATCTATCATTCAGCCTTATCTCATAGACCACCGTGAGCAGGGGAACAGAATAGCTATCAGACGAGGATAGATCCTCAAGCTCTCTCCATGCCTTATCAAGGGTGATCTCATATCCCATAGCAGGTTCCATGAGATGTATATCTAATTATAGTTAATCTAACAGGTGAGAAAAGGAGCCCTGGCCCAACTTTTGTATAAAAGCTATTTATAATAATACCTTTGATCTTACCCCATCATGCCCAATATTGAGATCGATGAGCATAGAGGTCGAGAAGCTGCCATAATTCTTTATCACGCCTTCAACTCCCAGGGCATCTTCGGAGGGAACAACCTGCCCGAGAATATCATGCCTGAAGGCATTGCCAGGGGTTCCCAGGAGCACGTTCTCTTCGTCACCATGACCGTATCCATAGACTACCGTCGGGATGCTGCGGCCATGTGGAGGAGCGCCAAGGCCACCTACGATGATGAGGAGATTCGATATCTCTTCGATCCTGGTCAGGTGAGCAGGGTCCCCATGGCGAAGGTCATAGAGGATATGAGCAAATACAGGCTCTCGGTGAAGCCGATAAAAGACGCCCTGATCTGGAAAACCGTCGGCACATCCTTTGCCAGGAAATGGGACGGCAATCCCATAAACCTCCTGAAAAGCTGCAGTTGGGATGCTGAAGGCATTTTAAAGCTCCTTAAGGATGAATCTCATGAGGATGAATCCTATGAGCATACGGAGCAGGAGCATGAAGATCAGGGGCATAGGAAAAAGACCTCTGACTTCCCATACCTTCGAGGAGACAAAATAGGACCCCTCTGGCTTAGGATGCTCAAGGATAACTGCATGGTCTCGGAAATCCAGGGCTTGGAGAGATGCCCTATGCCCGTGGATGTGCACGTGGCCAGAGCTACCATAAATATGGGAGTGGTCAAGACCAAAGAGCTCTTCCAAGGCAGGATGGAGGTCTTTTATCTTGATATCAGAAGGGCATGGTTCAGGTGCGTAGAAGGGCTGCAGGCGGACGACAGGCCGATGATGGCCCTGGATGTGAACAATCCCCTCTGGTACCTGTCCAAGCATGGATGCGCCAGGAGGACAAAAGAAGGAAGGTGCAAGGTCTCTGAGGCGTGTCCGGTGAAAGACCTTTGCCTGGGCAGGGATGCGGCTCTGGTTCAAGGAGAGAGGGTAAACCTATTGGGAGAATGATTATCGATGGTTGGATAGATCTTAAACCAGCCATCGATCCCATATTCCCTTGATCCTATCGACCCTTTTAAGATCACCGCTCTAAAGAGATGTTCTCCTTTATGATCTTCAAGGCGCAGTAATCACCGCACATGGTACAGACCCTGCCATCTGCGGGTGCCCTCTCTCTCCTGACCCTCCTAGCAGTCCCGGGATCAATGGCCAGCTCAAACTGCTCCTCCCAGAGCATGTCCCTCCTGGCCCGTCCCATGGCAAGGTCCTTATCCCTGGATCCGTTCTTTACCATATCCCCGATATGAGCGGCGATCCTGGCCGTAATGACCCCCTGGCGGACATCCTCGACATTGGGCAGGGCCAGGTGCTCGGCAGGGGTGACGTAGCATATGAAGTCGGCACCGTAGGCCGAGGAGAGGCTGGCTCCTATGGCCGCCACTATGTGGTCGTATCCGGCCCCTATGTCCGTGACCAGCGGGCCCAGCATGTAGAAAGGCCTATCATCCGTCATCCTCTTCATGACTTTGACGTTGGCCTCTATCTCATCTATGGGAATGTGCCCAGGGCCTTCCACAATGGTCTGAACCCCCGCAGCTTGGGCCCTGTCGGCGAGCTCGGCGTTTATTATGAGCTCCTGAATCTGGGCCCTGTCGGTGGAGTCGTGGACTGCGCCGGCCCTGAGGCCGTTGCCCAGGGATAAGGTTACTTCGTGCTCCTTCAAGATCTCAAGGAGGTAATCGAACTCCCTATAGAGTGGGTTTTCCTTACCGTTGTGGATCATCCAGCCTATCATGAAAGCCCCTCCACGGCTGCAGACCCCACCAAACCTCCCACCCTGACCCTTGAGTCGCTCCACGCAGATGCTGTTGATGCCGGTGTGGATGGCCATGAAGTTGGTGCCAAGCTTTGCCTGCTCCTCGGTGACCCTGAATAGGTCATCTTCAGGCATATTCACCCCAGTGCCGTACTTTTTGATGGCCTCTATGAAGGCCTGGTAGAGAGGGACGCTTCCAACGCTAAGGCTTGTAACCTCTATAACTCTTCTGCGAATCTCCTTGAAGTCGCCCCCGGTGGAAAGCTCCATCAAGGTATCGGCCCCTGATATCTCGGCAACCCTGGCCTTCTCCACCTCCATATCGACGTTCACTATATCGCTGCTGGTGCCTATGGAAGCATTCACCTTGGTCCTGAGGCCTTTGCCTATGCCCACGGGCCTTGTGTGCCTGTAAGGGCTCACCGGAATTACGATCTTTCCAGAGGCAATCCCCCTACAGATGAACTCGGGAGTCTTTCCTTCGTCCTCGGCTACATTCTTCATCTCCGCAGTTATCCTTCCCACTGCGGCATCTTCCATGATCCCCAATAAAATCACCATCGTGGGGGACGCAATACTATTATTTAAGGATGCTTAAAAAACTAAGTTTAACATAGTGAAAGCTTAATTGATTTGAAGTTCCCTATGCAGATTAGGTCAACTACCCCTCCCTAAAGGGCTGGGCTTGCGCCTGAGCAACGAATCTCGACACAATAGGCAGGTTGACAGCTACCCTAGCTCTGATGTTCAGAGCTGCA
>CAZKWM010000184.1:0-4631 GCA_964556405.1 uncultured Methanotrichaceae archaeon
ACAGCTTCCCCCGCCTGGAGACCCTGGTGACAGAGGCTACCTACGGCGGCGCTAACAGTCTCCAGCCATCTAGAAAGGAGGCCGAGACAAACCTGCTCAAGGTGGTCAAAGATACCATCAAGCGCGGCGGAAAGGTCATCATACCTGCCTTCGCTGTGGGCAGGTCCCAGGAGGTCATGGTTGTCCTTGAGGAGGCTATAAGGAGAAAGGCCCTGGATGCCATACCTGTCTACCTGGACGGCATGATCTACGAGGCCACGGCCATCCACACCACCTACCCCGAGTACCTAAACAATGATCTCCGGGAGCTGATATTCCACAGAGGCGTGAATCCCTTCCTGGCGGAGTGCTTCGTCCAGGTGGAGAGCCCGTCCCGGAGGACAGAGGTCATAGATGGACCCCCCTGCGTCGTCCTGGCCACCAGCGGCATGCTCAACGGCGGCCCCATCATGGAGTACCTCAAGCGCCTAGGACCCGACGATAAGAACACCCTGGTCATAGTGGGATACCAGGCCGAGGGAACTCTTGGTAGAAGGATTCAGAAGGGCTGGAAGGAGGTTCCACTCTCCTCTGAGGGCAAGACCCAGACAGTCAAGATCAACCTGGAGGTTACCACCGTTGATGGCTTCTCGGGCCACTCCGACCGCCAGCAGCTCATGGAGTACCTGAGGAGAATCTATCCCAAGCCCGGAAGGGTTCTAACCAACCACGGCGACGAGAGCAGCTGCCTGGATCTGGCCAGCTCCGTCTACAAGAGGTACAGGATACCCACTGGCGCTCCCATGAACCTGGAGACGGTCCGGCTTATATGACAGGGTTTGATGTGATCGGCGGGTCCTTTGCTTCCTCAGGTCTTTATTCCCTCGCACTCCTGAAAAATATTGAAGGGTGTATTGGCTCTCCCAGGGGAGATAAATTAAATTGGCATCACATTATGGCACAGATCCTCAAAAGCTTTATCAGATTTGAGCGATAAATGGCCATTGAGGTTCTTCGTGACGGGAAAGAGAACTAGGATCATAAACGACCCCTCGGACCTGGTGCCCTTGCTCCAGGCCTTCGGCTCTGAGGCTCACAAAAAAGCCTTTGACGAGCTGTCCAAAGGATGGCTTACTGAACAACAGCTATCGGCGATCGTGGGCGATGAGGGCAGCACAAGAAGGAGCATAAGCCTCCTGCGCAAGAGTGGCCTGGTGGAGACCAAGTGGAAGATGCCTGAACCCGGGTCCACCAGTCCTGAGAAGGAATATCACTCCACTTACTCCCGAATACAGGCCAACTTCGGAGCCTCTATGGAGGATTTGAGCGAGATCATAAGGCTTACCTTCATGTCAGACGAGGAGCTGCGCGAGGTCGTGGACAAGATCAAGAAGAGGGTAATGGCCGGTGATACCTCCCTCACCAACCTTTCTAGGGAGCTTGGGTTCTCCCAGGTCTTCATAAGGGGCGTGGCCAAGAGAGCGGAAGGTCTGGCCGTTCGGGGCCAGAGAATAGAGCCTTTTGACGAGGAGCGTTAGTGGTCAACGTCCTTCAATCCAAGCGAGAGAGCTCCAGATTTCAGATATTGGTGGAGATCGCTGCCCACCAGCCCAATCTGCGCCAGAAGGAGGTAGCGGAGCGGCTGGGTGTAACTCCCCAGGCCATCTCCGAGTACATCAAGGAGCTGGTGGCCGAGGGAATGGTGTCCACCGACGGCAGGATGAGGTACAGCATAACCAAGGAGGGCGTGGAGTGGCTCCTGGAGGGCGCGGCTGAACTGAAGCGCTATGCTAGGACAGTCATGGAGGAGGTAGTGAGCCACGTCTCCGTTTGGACCGCCATCGCCGAGGAGAACCTGGAGGAGGGCGATAAGGTTTACCTGGAGATGAGAAGGGGCCTTCTATACGCCCACAAGAAGGGTGGCGTCGATGCCACCGGGGTTACCATCTCCGATGCCGCCACAGGGGAGGACATAGGGGTCTCGGATCTAAAAGGGCTCATAAGCCTGGACGAAGGTACTATAACCGTCTGCAAGGTACCCCGATCCCAGCTCGGCGGCTCCAGGACGGCAAACCTTGATGTCTTGAAAACTCGTCTTGACGGAAAGGTGATGGTTGGAGCCCTGGGGATAGAGGCCATAGTGGCCTTGAGAAAGGCCGGAAGGGAGCCTGACGTGATCTTTGGGGCCAAAGAGTCGGCTGTGGAGTCTGCCTACCACGGCATCAGCTCTCTGATAGTGAGCGTGGATGAGCAAGTGCCGGGTCTGCTGAACCGCCTAGAATCGGAGGGCCTGAAATACGAGCTTTTGGACCTAATCACGAGATGACCTTCCAAGTTCTAGCCCACGCCGATCGGTCCAGAATCCTTCTTCTGCCCTTAAAAGATGGAAACATCCTTTTCGAAGGCTATTTAAGGCTCAAGGATATGCCTCAGGGCCCTAGGGCTTATAAATTCCTAGTAAAGAAGGACAATACCGAGAAGTATCTGCCTCCAGACGATGCCATAAAGATGCTTCGCAAGGCCAGCGCTATCTACCTGGCCCGTGGTGACGAGGCCCTGGAGAACAAATTTCTGGAATTCTTAGAATCCTTCCAACTGGGAGCCAAGAGGATCATAGTCTGCCAGCACTGTCTGGGCGAGAGGAAGTTCACCTCGGTGGGAAAGGATGCCATAGTCTATAAAGGCATGAGGATCTGCGAGTCCTGCGCTGCGGCTGAGCTTATCAGAGAGGCTAATTTCCACAAGCTGGGCAGGGCGGCCAAGGCCTACTTGGCCAGGATTTTAAAGCGCAGGAGGAACCTGGACGAGATCCTGGGACTCATGAACATGCAGAGGCTCGACCCAGAGCTCACCAGGTTCGATACCATTCCCGCAAGCAAGGAGGGTGTAGGCCTGGATTTGGAGGAGATTGAGCTTCCTGAGCCCTTCAAAGCTCTCTTGAGAAAACGGCTGGCCAGGCTTCTTCCGGTTCAATCCAAGTCCGTGGAGGCGGGACTCATGGAAGGAACGAGCCAGCTGGTGGTCTCTGCCACGGCGACAGGAAAGAGTCTGGTAGGAGAGCTGGCCGGTGTAAAGAATCTCATGGAAGGCAAAGGCAAGTTCCTCTTCCTGGTGCCCCTGGTGGCCCTCGCCAACCAGAAGTACGATCAGCTCTCGGCCTACAATGAGCTTGGCTTCTCCAACTCCATCCGAGTCGGCGTCAGCCGAATAAAGCTTGGGCGTGGAAGAAAGATGCGCCAGGATTTAAATGTCGACATCATCGCCGGCACCTACGAGGGAGTAGACCAGGTTCTGAGAACTCGAAAGGGCCTGGGGAAGGTAGGGACCGTGGTCATAGACGAGGTCCACATGCTGGAGGACGCTGAGCGTGGCCACCGTCTGGCGGGGCTCATAGCCAGGATGAAGCTTGCGGCTCCTCAGGCTCAGTTCGTCTTCCTTTCGGCAACCGTGGGCAATCCAGCGGCCCTGGCCAAGTGCTTGGGGGCGGTCCTGGTGGAGTACGAGGTGAGGCCAGTGCCCATAGAGCGCCACCTGATATTCTCCTCAGGGCCTGAGAAGAGACTGCTCATAAGGAACCTGGTTAAGAGGGCCGAGGCTCACACTTCCACTACCGGCTACAAGGGCCAGACCATCATCTTCACCAACTCCAGGAAGAATTGCTATAATCTATCCCAGGCCATCCCAGGGGCCTCAGCCTACCATGCCGGCCTACAGTACCACGAGAGAAAGAGGATAGAGGAGGCCTTCGGCAAGGGGAAGATTTCCACGGTGGTGACTACAGCAGCCTTGGCCGCAGGGGTTGACTTCCCAGCCTCCCAGGTGATCTTCGAGTCCCTGGCCATGGGCATAGAGTGGCTTTCAGTGCACGAATTCAACCAGATGCTGGGTCGCGCCGGACGGCCCGGGTACCACGATAAGGGCCTGGTGTACGTCCTGGCCGAGCCTGGGCGCAGGTTTTCCTCCGGCAGGGGTGAGTCCGAGGACGAGATGGCTCTGGCTCTCCTCCACGGCCAGATGGAGGACGTGGCTCCTGAGTATCCCGAGGAGCAGCAGCTTGAAGAGGTCCTGGCCAATGCGGTGGCTGCCAGGCACAGGCAGGACTTAGAATGGCTCCACAAACTTACCCTGGGCCTCGACGACCTGGATTCGTCCCTGAAGAAGCTATCTGAGGCAGGGATGGTCCGGGGCATAGAGCCCACCAGACTGGGAGCTGCGGCAGCAGCCCATTTCCTGACCATAGACGAGGTGAAGCTCATCTCCGATGATTTAAGCAAAGGAAAGGCTCCCTTGGAGATCGCCGTGGACCTTGAACCATTCGAGGACTTGTACCTCAAGTTCTCCGAGAGGATTTCTGTGGCATTGAAGATGCAGATCTCCCAGAGGGCCCTCCACGGCTCCTTCCTGGATCTCCTGAACAGCCCCGAGCTCAAGGATCTGGAGCGGAAGATACAGAAGCAGTGCATGGATTTTCTCAAGGACTTCCAGAGGTGCACCTGCCAGGAGGCACCTTACTGCGGCTGCCTGGCCAGGTCCATATCTCTCAGAATCCTGGAACTTCGAGCTGAGGGTAAGAGTCCTGATGAGATCATAGATGATTTCAGCGATAGATATGGGATGTATGCCTACCATGGAGATCTAATCAACTACCTGGA
>CAZKWM010000185.1:0-4631 GCA_964556405.1 uncultured Methanotrichaceae archaeon
TGCCCGATTCCCTGTAGTTCCAGACCTCGGCCTCCAGGAAAGGAAGCCAGTTTCCTCTTATCAAACCTTCCAAACCGTCCTTTGATCCAGGCTAGAGCCCTCTCCACCTTGCTTGGGCTCACTATCACCACCCACAGGAAGAGGACAGTCAGTATGAGAAGCAGGGAGAAGATGAGGCTAAGCTTTAGGCCAACGGCTTTAGAGAACCCTGTGATCTCCAGGGCAATGACCAGGGCCACCACGAAGAAGATGATGTCCAGGAGCCTCCATGCAATGACCACCGTAGTTCCGCAGCCGCAGCTCACTACCACCATCGTTGAGCATCTTAACCCTCAATGGATCTACTACTGCCGAGGAAGAGGTCACCTATGCCAGAAATCCCGAGGCGAGGGTGACCCTCAAGGCCAGATCGAGGCTGACCGTGTGGCTCACCAGGGAGGCCAGAAATCTCAAACCTTTTTAGCCCTTTGCTCTCCTTTCTTCATCAAAATATGCTGCATAGGCACTGTCTTATAGCACTGGTAGCAATAGTTTTGGTGTTAATAGCTTTAGTGCCAATAGTTCTTGTAGTAATAGCTCGAACAGCAGTATCGGCAGCATTGTTGCTTCACGACTCAGGCAGCGCCACTATCTCACGATATACCCTATGCGGGCTTATGCGCTGTAATCGGCCCATCTTACCCTCTAAGCCAGGAAAGAGCCATGCTATGTATCTACAAAAATGCTAAGTATGTAGGAAGTCTAAAGATCTTTTGAAGTTCATGAAGATTCTTCAGACCACCCCTTTTACCATACACAAGTTGGAGGCATAGAGTACCATGTCAAAGGCCTTGTGGACGGTCTTTCTAGGAGAGGTCATGAGGTGAAGGTAGTGCCATCATGTGGCAAGGGGTGTAATGGATTCACCCTCATCCCTTGTATCAATCTGATGTACTTTCCTCTGCCCATCCACTTTCCCAGGATCGAGACGGACATATACCACAGCCACGTGCCGAGCCCAAACCTGGCCTATTTTGTCAAAGATGCCTCTCCCCATATAGTGACTTATCACAACGACGTGGTTCTGCCAAGGAAGATCAATGGATGGGGGATTCCCTGGTCCTTTAGCGCTCCTATTGAGCAGGCCAATAAAAAGCTTCTGAGGCCTGTCTTGGAAGAGGCTGATATAATAATTGCTACCACAAAAAGCTACGCAAAAACCTCGCTGATGCTCAAGGATTACCTGCATAAAGTCAAGGTAATGCTCAATGCAGTGGAGCCATCGGTGTACAAGCCTGGATGTGAAAGGTCCCCTTATGTCGCTTACATGGGCAGAACTGTGGATTACAAGGGAATAGGAACTCTTCTAGAGACCATGGGGTATGTCCAGAGAACCGAGGAGATCGACCTGGTGATGGGGATGGGTACGATAAGCGCCACTATGAGGCTAAGGCAAGATCCATCGGAGTCAAGGCCTATTTCACTGGCAGGGTGGACAGGGACCGCCTAATAGATCTGGTCTCCAAGGCTGAGATAGCTGGTCCTTCCTTCCGATAACAGGCTGGAGGCCTTTGGCATAGTCCTCATGGAGGCCATGGCCTGTCAGACCCCCGTGGTGGCCTATGATACCCCCGGGGGGGTGAACGAGGTTGCAAAGGAGGACGGCGTCGTCTTCTCCACCGCCCCCCACAGAGCTTGCGGAGCTCATAATATAGCTTCACCACGACGAGCCCAGGCGGAGGGCCCTTGGAAAGACGGGCCGAAATGCCTTAGAGGAAAAGTATTCGTGGTCTAAGCAGACGGACGAGCTGTTATGGATGACTTAGTGGATCTATACAGCGAGGTTGCCTAGTTTTTAAGGATTGTCCCCCACCTCGAGCAATAACCGCGCGGGAGCGAGACAGATCGCCCTTGCCGCAGCCATAAGCGTTATCACAATTATCATCATCCTCAGGTATACGTGTGATGTGGTGACCTCCTCCTGGCTGCCACCAAAGATTGCTCTGCGAAGGCGCCTTTTGTCATCTCTCTGCCCAGGACATACGCAATGCCAGCATAGTGCTAGGCAGCGATGCATAAGACAAATCAATATCACTTATTGCTGCCAGAGCGATTATTACTAGGTTATTGAGTCAGCAGTATTCTTCTCATCTTAACTATATAAGTTTCCCAAAATTTTTAAATATATTGGGATGGATAATCACTGGCTATAGGCACTACAGGCCGATTAGATAATATAGCAACCTTGGTTTGTTTTGGAAAAGTATCGCGACTGGAGGTCTGAGAATGGGATCTAAATCAAAAACCATAAAAAAAGAGAAAGTTGAGGAGGCGCCCAGCGTTATAGATAACAGCCCTGAACAAAACCTCGATAGCGACTACTATCAGGCAGATCCTTACAGCA
The DNA here is from genome assembly GCA_964556405.1 of uncultured Methanotrichaceae archaeon. Lineage (GTDB taxonomy): Archaea > Halobacteriota > Methanosarcinia > Methanotrichales > Methanotrichaceae > UBA114. Next base: position 2,384 of record CAZKWM010000185.1, read on the forward strand.
GACAGGATGAATGGCTGCTGAAGTTCGAGGTAAATGAAAAAGGGGTTGGCCGTCTAATGCTCCCACCCAGCCTCTCCATACTGCTCCAATCAGACAGAGTATCAATAATGCCTACCAGCGGTGGACTCTTCATCAGATCAGTTTAAATAGTCGTGAGATGGTTTTATTGAGGCCATCCCGCTTCCCTTCCATCACGCCCTTTTCATTTTCACAATTAAGATCTGCGGTCTTTTATATCAACTCTCAAGCGCATTTAACAGCTCTAACCGCTTCTTAGATCGCCAGCTAGTAACCTGCGAAGATAATGCTCTAGTACTGTAAGCTGCCAGAACTATTCCGTAGACCGTCGGCCCCACTATCACCCCTGCAGGTCCCACCACAAAGACGTTGGAGGTAAATGCTAGGATAACCACTAGATGGTAGACCTGAACGCTGAGGGATGCGAGCTGAGGACGTATGAAGTACTCAGGTATCAGTATCACGAAGATAAGTCCCAGGAGGAGCACCGCCAAGGCCAGCAGGGGGTCGAAGATGACTATCAGTATGCCCAGGGTAATAGGATACGGGATGCCTATCAGGTAAAAGCTGAAAGCCGTCATGACGCCGCTGATGAGGGCCACCAAGGGGTGTATTCTGAAGAGGATGGTGTAGATCTTCTTGAGCTGCCTTAGGAAGAACCTGACCACGGGCTTGTTGGGTGCAAGCTCCACAGCCCCTCTCCACCTGATCCTCACCGTCGATGAGGAGATAGTAGGTGAAGAAGACCAGAAGGATGAGCTGGGTGAAGTAAAGAGGGACGTTCAAAGCGGCCCTCGCACCTAAAATTTTGAGGTATGACGTCACCCAGGGCACCGCATTGAATGCTAGGCCGGAGAGATAATCAGCAACAAATATTCTCTCTCAGCGATCTTAGGATGGCTGATGATAGACCTGTGGTCCCCAAGAGGCTTAAAGTACCCGATCTCTCCAGCCTAGTTGCCTCGGATAGAAGGCGCATGCCGATCCACAGGACTGAGAAGATGATGGCTGCAGTGGCTACTGCCATGGAGAATGGAGACGAAATCAGAAATTATCTGAACGCCTGTGTGCTTCAAAAGGAACTTGTAGGGGGGATGGAAGATGTAAACGATGAAGACGCTGATTAGAAAGGTGCTTATGAAATCCTTGTTGATATATAGGGCTAAAGCTACAGCCAGGACGAAGGCCCCCGGAGCAATTACGCCTTTTCTGCGGCCGAAATCCGTGCCGGAATATGGCCTTTAAGCTCGAATATATTTTTCCATTATTTTTAGCTTGTTCTAAAGAAAAGCAAAGGAGGACGTACAAAGAAAGGCCAGGGACGTAGATCTGTGTTGAGCCCTGACCATTTAAGAAGCAACAGAGATTTACTTTTCAACTTTTTAAATCTCGGCGCTCAGATTCTGACCTGCACTTGGAGCCTTTGTCAGACTTTCATTGTAGTAATCGTCATTGGTAGGCGGATCCATGCCGAAATCCTTCGTAATGTCGATTTTAACCTTGGCATCTCTGAGCCTCAGGCCAAGGACATGACCTCCAGCCTTCCTGTCGGCGGTGATGAGGTGAAGGTGATAACTTACTACGTTTACTCCGTTGACAAAGCTTGGGCTCCAAATACCTACCAAGGTTCCAGGAATGTTGTAGAACTCGAAGAGCGACTGGTTGGCGATGGCATTGATCAGGCCGCAGATGTGACTTGGACTGCCTGGGAACTTCCCTGGTCTTAACGTAATCGAAGGTTCCATCGACCCTGAGGACGTAGAAGACGTTCTTGGATGGAAGCTGCTTATCCAGCTGCTTTTCAAGGTCGGTGGCGTCGGCTCCTCTCTCGATTGTCACGACCTTGTCCGCATCTAAGTAGCTCATCATGGCAAAGGGAGTGGCGGCATTTCCCTGAACGTGGTAAGCAACTCCACAGGACCTAATCTGATAGAACTTCCCATCGACGGCCACTATCTCCTCGCCCAGGGCATTAAGGATGCCAAGGCCTATGTCGCCCGTGCTCACTCAGGTTCTGCTTGGAGCAGGGCACCTATAGTGGCTACCTGGAAGAGAGTATCCCTATCCTATGATGCTGCACAGGTCAGAGCCAAAGCAAGAATCGATATTACTTGTTGTTGCTAAAGCTATATGGCGATAATTACAGCGTAGGGGCGCAGGGGTAGAGAAAGCCCTGGCCTGAAGGTCGGGGATGAATCGTACCCCGCAGGGAATGAGTGGGAAACGCACA
>CAZKWM010000186.1:0-4591 GCA_964556405.1 uncultured Methanotrichaceae archaeon
TATTTAATCCAGGATTGACGGAATGAAGAACGCGGAAGATTTCATCATAAGCGCCTTCTCTGTCACAGGCACTTTGATCACGGCATCGAGGTCATAGGTCCGGAGGTAATCCTTCGCAGACGGCCCGGTCAACCCTACCATCTGCATGAAAGTTGCTATGGGGACCTGTAAGATCACCGCATTCGGCTGATTCTGAGTGAAGATAAACGAGGCCTTCTTTGATCTCGGCTGTTTAGGGCTCAAGTCCATGCCGATATAAAGGACGAGCCGGTCGAGCCATGCTTTTGTCTGGGCAGTGACACCGGCAAAGTAAATAGGCGTGACGATGATGAGCCCATCCCGTTTCAGGCCCCAAGGACCCTCCTATGAGAGACGTATATCTTCGTGGGTTCAAATCTCATTACCCTCCGAAGGCTCTCTTTAGCCCTAGGGAAATCCATGGCAAACATAGACCAATTAAGATGGGTAGCACTCGGTGTTAGATCGCCGATGATGGCCTCTCTGCTGTTCAGTACGACCTAGATGGAGCCGAGGGTATGACCGGGGATATGAATGGCCTTGCCTTTCACCCCAAAATCCCTCAGATCGAACCTGTCATCGATGAGCATATCTGGGCTTAAGCCTTCAAAGGGCTTAGAGGGAAGAATAAGATTGAAGACATTTCCCTTGAGATTGTAAGGCACAATCGCCTCACTTGCGCCAAACCATTGAGCTACTGATGGCTAAAAACCTCTCTCCTTTTTTAAGGCAGCTCATCTTGTATACGATCTATTTTTTCGTGGCTTTACACGCTCTCTTTCAGACGATCTGTCTTAGGATCTATCTTTAATGCTATACCTCGATGCTGTTTATCCAATACTCGGTTCTGATAACGTTGCTGAACTTCATCCCCTGGGTCACGAGCACCGCCCTATGAAGCTCCTCATAGGCCACTTTCCCTGCCTTGTTGGCTATATCCGGCGTTCCTGTGGCATCGGATAGAAACTCCACTGAGAAACCGTGGTGTAAGGCCTGTCTGGCGGTGGTATCGCAGCACATTTGGGTCATGTATCCAGCGACGGTTACCGTATCTACATCGGCGCCTCTGAGCGACGACCCCAATCCTGCGCGCCCATAAAGCTTCCCGGCAAGCTCTTCTCTGCAAGGCGATCGTAATGACGGGATGCCACCTCTGGGTGAAGCTTCCATTCATCGCTTCCCTTTTTGAAGGTGACTGAGCTTTCCTGGGGTGAGGTATGCTGAACGAGGATTAAAGGATTGCCTTGATTGGCGACTGCATCCGTAGCCCTGAGAATATTCTTTAGGCTTCCTGGAGGATAGGTGATGGGATGCTTGCCAGTAAAATACTCGTTCTGCACATCGACGACCAATAAAGCCCTCGTCATTCTAATTTATTCTCCAGGATTCCTATGATTGATGCTGTGCTATTGCTAATACTATGCCATTGCTGCACTGGGCAGGGAGCCTTCAGCTCTGAGTCTCCAATTCTGAGTCCTCAGTTCTATTCCTCATTAGCCCCTTGTCCATAATTCAGCTCTCACTCCCCTTTGGTATCGGGCTCCTGACCGTCTTCTGCCATGGCCTGCTCGAACTGCTGCTGCATCTGCTGAGACAGGTTGCACCTTAAAAGTCCCGATACAAATATCCCAGCGATAAAGGCATGCTCCGGTGGCATGTCTTTCAAGGCGGCCTTGAGACTAGAGACAGCTGCTTCTTCGCTTTCTATTCCTGGATCGAAGAGCGCCTTTTTAGCGGTTTCTCCGATCTCCATCATGATCTCAGAGGGAAGATCAAAGAAGCTGCGAGCGATCCCTAAAACCACGGATTCTTCTTCTGGTTGGAACATAGGTAGATCTACCCGGTGCCTGATGAAATAGGTTTGGCTCCCGGATCTACGAGATTAGATCTTTAGTGGAAGCCGGCTCCAGGAGCACTGCCCTGCTGAAGAATATCTTTGGCTCGAAGATGGGCTTTAAGCCTGCAGATTGGGCGATCTTAGTGGTATCTTCGACTGCGATTTCGATACATGGAAATTAGGCTTGACAATCAAAAACTTCCCGTTAGGTTTGAGTAGAGAGGCGCCCTCTCTCAGGAACCTTTCTTTATCAGGGCCCTCGTTGACCGCATAGAAGGCCAGAGAAAAGTCAACCTTCTCAAGAACGCATATCTTATCCGGCTGTGCTTTATGGAAGACTATGCGAAACCAAAGCCCTGCCTTTTTGCTCTTTTGCCTCGACATATCGAGCATCTCATCCTGGACATTGACTGAGATGACCTTCTCATTTTGACCCATCATATACTCCATAGCCAAGGAAAACATCCCAGGCCCGGATCCCAGGTCCAGAATGGCCTGGCTTTCTTTGACGCATCAAGCTAGAATCTGGCGTAATTATGCACAAACCAGCGGGTCGGATTATCGAGAATCCAGGCGATCTGCGGGGACATACATCGGCGTGAAGCCTCACCACTATCTCCTCTATATACCTTTAACGACTGCACTAGAACCGCCATTAGCTTTAAAGTAAATTTGGGAAATCCATTGTCTTTTCATGGCTAAATGGATCGCTACCAGCGCTATAAGGAATAGGCTGATGTGATTGTGAAGGTGCGTCCAATCGTAGCGAGTCAGGCCCAAGAGGATCTTTCTGTTCAACAGGTCCGACTCGGAGTAATAAGCTGCAATAGGCGTATGTATAAGAATCCCCATGAGAACGTCGATATTGCGAAGGCCAAAAAGGCTAGGGCATCTATTCAGACGTTGAATTTCAATCTCTCGTGTGATAACTTTTTGCTGGTAAAAGCGCCCTCTGACCTTTCCTAGCCATCCACCGAGGTAGGTGATGGCGATTCTATTGCGTCTTTTGGTTCCACGCTCATCCCTCCTTAATTAATACCTCTCTCCTACAATTCCCTATAGTCATCGTATTCTGCCCACCTCTATTGCTTTACTGATTGACGGTCAATCCAATAGATATCGGTAAAGCGGTCCTGCTTATAGCCATAAGCGCTATCACATCTCCAGATGGAACCGATAGTCTTCGGCTCCAAGCACCCTGGATGCGATCATCTCCAGGGCTACGCGCATTACTTCCTGGCGGTCAGAGCCCCAGGGGAAGTGGTAGGAGTGATAGAGGGCCGAGGCCAACAGGAACTCAAAGGACTCTTCGGGGTATTCGGCATGAAAAAATCCATCGGCAGATCCTTTTGCTACTACCTCGTAGGCTATGGGCAATATTTGGGTTCTGAATGCCTTTTCCACCTTCTGGTGAAGCAGATAGTTCCCTTTATGGGGCATGAGTTTCATGATGTCCATCTCAGAGCTGTTGGCCTTAAGAATGATGTTCAGTATTGCATTGATCTTTTCCTGCGGATCCCCCTCGCTTTGGGATATATTACGGATCTCCTCAGCGAGGGGGGCAATCATCATCTCTGCTACGGCCTCCAAAACATCTTCCTTGGATCTGAAGTAATGGTAGAAGGTCCCCTGGCCTACCTTGATCTCCAGGACTATATCGCTGACAGTCGTATCCTCATAGCCCTTCTTTGTAAAGAGGCGCTCTGCGGCATCAATCAGCTCTGACTTTCTCTCCTCTGGGTCTTTGACTATACGTGCCATTTTTGTCCTTTCTGATTGACTGTCAATCTATAGATGGCTGCTGGGTATATAAGCACTTTGCGCGGGTTACCTAGATGGATAAAATGTGGACAAAGTTCCAAAAGATAGGCTAATCAAATCTGACCATTCAGACCTGCATAGCCGCTATAGAACCTCTGAATGAACTCAATGTAATGCGTATTTTGTTAAGGCAGTATGTAGTAGCATGCAGTATCTGTATGGCTCCGAGTATAGGCCTGAGCGTGTATATCATGTTAATGGATTTATATAAAATCGTAGTAGTACCCATAATCCATAAGCCACAATTCTTAAGCCAATTCTAGTTATAGTATTATTATCGAGGAAGTGAAGTGTCTTATCTCCAAACCAATTAGTTAACGCACCAAAGAAACCTTCACGAATCGATCTTTTTTCATATATTTTTCCATTAATGATTTTATCCCTTATCCTAGCTCTAAAACCTTTAGGACCTCTTCGATTTGATACTATTCTCACTTCGATATGACATATGGTCTCATCACATCTTGTTATTGCCTGTATTTTTAATTTTTTTTCTTTTTTATTGGTAAACATCGTAGAATCAACAAATGTTTCAGAACATTCCATTTGCTCTAAATTCACTAGAATTCTATTTAGGATCTATTCGATATAGTTAGAGAATCTCTTTTCTCAGAAATGTAAAATTAAATGGTCAATTCCTTCTCCTAGTGCCTCTTGACTTCTTATTTCAGCAGATCTTAACTAAAGACCTTCAAACTCTTTTGTGATGAGTACTTTAATTATCACATTTAGATCATGAACCTTAGGTCTAGTGATATCCATTGGTTCTTGATTTAGCGATAATGAACCGTACACTTCTAAAAGGCGATTGATATCGTAAATCCTTGTATCCCAGCGCTTTAACATTCGAAATATGCATTCATGATCGCTACGATTCATTGTCCAGGCCCGATGACGTACTCGCAAGAGGCATCA
>CAZKWM010000187.1:0-4590 GCA_964556405.1 uncultured Methanotrichaceae archaeon
CTAGTCAAGGCCAGGGTAGAAGAGGAGATGAACGACCTCATCTCAAAAGGATATGAGCCCTTTTTCAGCGGAAATGCTGCCCTGTACATCTTGTCTGCCTGTCAGAGGTGCGGCCGATGCTGTAAGGATGTCAATGCCATTGCCGCATCCATCGAGGATTGCAGAAGGGTTGCGAAGCATCTGGGAATGAGCCAGAAGGGGTTCATGATGGAGTATACCAGACCTCATATTCTTGATGGCCATCAGATAGGGACTGCCAGAATAATCAAGAAAGAGGATGCAAAGTACTGTCCTTTCTTCGACCAAAATCTTCCCGGCTGCCGCGTCCATTCAGCCAAGCCCCAGGTCTGTAGCGCTGCGTATTACCTGTCCAAGATGAACCTGTTGCTTTGCAGAGAGAACCACTGGTTCAGCACCTTCCCCGGATGTCCGTCTGACATCGAGCTTCGATCAAGGATCAAGAGATTCTCAGACAGGTTGAAGGAGGATGATTCGGCCTTAGATGATTTGAAAAGGACCTTCCAGTCCGCGGATCCTGAGATACAGCTCTTCCAGCTTCTTCTCCAATTGAAAGGCATGGAAATTTATTTTGGCAAAGATAAGGCTGCTTCTCTGATCCGAAAGCTTGGGCTTAAGAGAATGCCAGTGGGGGACGAGCTGAAGTCGGCAGCTTTTCTTTACGCTGTGATTTTGTTGGAACTGGAGATAGCTGGGACCTCCTTAGATTAGACGCAGAAAAACTTAGGAATAGGTGCAAGCCGTTTAAATACGGGGGGGCAAATTTTACGCGAATTTATATGACCTTTTCTTCAATCGCCTGCTTACCTACTGCCGGAAAGTCAGATCGCGTATGTCATATGATAGGTTTTCTTTACATATTACATATTAAAACCTTTTTTTATATCAGGCCGTCCTTCGTATAAGCCTCCATGTATATTATATATTATGATATAAATTGCGAGAAACGTACGTTTTGTACCTGACGCAGCAGGTCAGATAAAGTTAAACGCACCTACACATTTGTGATGCATAACGGCAGCACCCTTATCTGACGGCAGGCTACAGCTCTGGGGCATCGACGAGTCCGGTCAAATATGGAGCAGCTGGAAGACAGGTGATGTCAACTCCAGATGGACCCGCGGGACGATATTCTAGGATACACCGTAGCCTAACCTATTTTTACGAATGTATTCTATTTTAAATGAAATTATTAGGGATTTAAGGCCGGCTGCTGCTGACTTATGCAATGCAAGGTTCCAAGCCCATGAACCAACTCCCTGCAGTAGATCCCAACGGCCTTCCTTCCGGGAAACAGGCCCTGAATGATCTTTAGAGCTTTCCCGTCGTTTTCGTGGCCGAAGACCGGAACCAGGACCACCTTGTTGCCTATGTAGAAGTTGGCATAGCTGGCAGGTAGCCTCTTCCCCTGGCCCACAAACCCCGGCATAGGGATCTTTATAATCGTTAGGGGATGGCCATCCTGATCGGAGGAGGAGGTCAGTATGTCGTAGTTTTCCTTGAGGATTGGATAGTTGGGATCGGCCTCATCCTCCTCGAAGGCGCAGACAACGGTAGCCGGGTTGACGAACCTGGCTATGTCGTCCACGTGGCCGTCTGTATCATCGCCCAGGATGCCCTCTTTGAGCCAGATGACTTTCCTTACCCCGAGATAATCCTTTAAGTAACCCTCTATCTCCGCCTTGCTTAAATGGGAGTTCCTGTTCCTGTTCAACAGACACTGCTCTGTGACCATGACCGTGCCTGCGCCGTTGACTTCGATGGACCCACCCTCCATAACAATGCCCGGCTCAAAAATGGGAAGCTTCATGTATTCGTTCATCTGGTCAGGGACGTAGGTATCCTTCATCAGCTCATCGTACTTCTCTCCCCAGGCGTTGAAGATCCAGTGGATCATAGCCAAAAGCTTGCTGTTTTTGTTGACCAGGAAGGTGGGGCCGTAGTCCCTGAACCAGACGTCGGCGTAATCCGCGGCGTGGATCGTCACCTTGGATAGGTTTACTCCGGAATTGGACAGCATGCCCTTAACCTTGTCCTTCATCCTCTGGCCTGTGACCTGGAGGTCCACCCTCTCGCTCCTGTGGATGGCCTGGATGATAGCTACGTAAGTTTTCTCCACGGCCTCGAGTTCAGGGAAGCTGCCGATATCATAAGGCCAGGAGAGCCATACGGCATCGTGCTTCTCCCACTCAGCGGGCATGTGATAGCCAAGTCTCGAAGGTGGGTTTTCTGGGCGTACCGGAATCAGACAGGCCTCCCTCGGCGCCAGGTTTATGCTCTGGGTTATCAGCCTGTAGGTCTGAGGCCTGCGATTTCTCAGGAATCCCCAACCCGCCCTAACCTCCCGGTTCATGTCGAGGTCCACCTCGACCACCAGGGCCTCCTCAGCTGAGCTGCCAGCCCTGGCCAGAACCTTGCCGAAGGAATCGCAAACAAAAGACGATCCCCAGAACCGCAGGCTTCCCTCCTGGCCCACGCGGTTCACCGCGGCCACGTGGACGCCGTTGGCTATAGCGTGGCCCCTCATGACCGTCTCCCATGCGTCATGCCAGTCGCCCTCGGAGGGATTTTCTTCCCCGGCGATCCAGCCAATGGCGGTGGGATAGAAGATAATATCAGCACCCATAAGGGTTACCACCCTAGCAGCCTCGGGGAACCACTGATCGTAGCAGATCAAGGGCGCGATCTTGCCGTATTTGGTCTCGTAGACCTTGAAGCCTATGTTGCCCTCTTCGAAATAGTTCTTCTCGTAGAAGAGCGGGTCATGGGGTATGTGGGTTTTTCGGTAGATAGGCAGAAGCTCTCCGTCTGAATTTACCACAGCCACTGAGTTGTAGTATTTATCCCCGGCCTTCTCAAAGATGGGAATGAGGATCACTGCATCATACTTCTTGGCTAGGGCTGAGAAGGTCTCCGTTGATTCACCAGGGATGATCTCGGCAAAGCAAGAGGCATCGATCCTTTCTTGTTGGGGGAAGTATACCGATCGGTAAAGCTCCTGGAGGCAGATGATACTGGCGCCCTGGAATAGAGCATCCTCAACTTTTTTTATAGTTCTTTTAAGATTTTGGTTCAGATCCTCCGACACCGAGGTCTGTATTAAACCGATGGAGACCTTCTGCATCTTTCCTCCCACCTAACCAAGATAGGCGACGAAATTAAAGGGCTTTTCGGTTTTGATGCAAAGTTACCTATAACATATGGCCTGCTATCATATCCCAGTAATCCCAGGCAGATCCCAAGCGCATAGGGATGAAATGAAGTAGGCCTATCATAGCCGTGGGCAATGCCTGCCTGCGATGTCTACTGATAACGGTTGCTGATAAAGTTTGACGATAACAGCTACAGATAATGGTTGCCAACGACTATCATTAATACGATCCGCAGATCCAAAAAGATTTACCTAACGAAAGCCCTAAATTCATGGGAATCGGGCTGGACAGATGATAATCCTACCTCAGGAGGTACAAAGTTGGGCCTAGTAGATCGCATGAGCACGGTAGTAAAAGCCAAGATGAACACCATAGTTAACAGATTTGAGGACCCGAGGGAGACCCTGGAGTACTCTTACCAAAAGCAGATAGAGCTTTTGCAAAACGTCAGGCGCGGAGTAGCCGAGGTTGCCACCTCCAAGAAGAGGCTAGAGCTTCAGAAGGCCAGGCTCCAGATGAACATGGACCAGTTCGATGCCCAGGCCAAGCAGGCTGTGGCCCAGAACCGCGATGATCTGGCCAGAATGGCCCTGGAGAGGAAGACCGCCCTAAAGATCCAGGCCTATGAGCTGGACAGGCAGATTCTGGATCTGAATGACCAGCAGCAGAAGCTGCAGGCGGCCGAGACCAGGCTTGCCACCAAGGTCGAGTCCTTCAGAGCCAAAAAAGAAATCATCAAGGCCCAGTACTCGGCGGCCGAGGCCCAGGTCAAGGTGACGGAGTCGGTCACGGGCATAAGCGAGGAGATGGCGGACGTGGGCATGGCCGTCCAGAGGGCGGAGGACAAGACCGAGCAGATGAAGGCTAGGTCGGCAGCCCTGGATGAGCTTCTGGCCAGCGGCACCCTTACCGATTACTCGGGAGGATGCGAGATAGAAAGGCAGCTCCAGGAGGCCAAGGCTAAGAGTGATGTGGATGCTGAACTTGCCAGGCTCAAGGCGGAGGCGGGAAAGTTATCATAAGGATCATGGGTGATGGCCAGTATAAGATCGATAGCTGTATCCTAAATGGCCTGAGCACCATAGATAACAGGGTAGTGAACCACGTATCTAAAGGTGATAGGAAGGCTTACAAAGAGGACCTATCCAAGCTGATAGCGAGGATCAAGGAGAAGGGAGAGCCCTTGGATCCGACATTCCTGGGAGCTTCAGATATAATCGTACCGCCTGAAGATCTAAGCTTCGAGGAAGCCAGTAATATCTTCAGCGGCCAGGGGCTAATAGAAGGATAAATACGATAAACAGATGGCAGTAAGGTCGCCAGAGGAAATAATTATTGCGTTTCTCCTCGTCATTTGGCGATCTCATTTTCAGACAGATAATCATCTGAAGGATTATGCTTTCAAGATCTATCTGGATAA
>CAZKWM010000188.1:0-3198 GCA_964556405.1 uncultured Methanotrichaceae archaeon
CTTGAGAAGCTGGTCCCCATCATCGATGAGCTGAGCGGCCTTTCAGTCAAGATCTCAGACCTGCCTAATAAGGAGGTGGAGATGAGGTCTCTGGCCAGGGAAAAGCAGGCGGTCACAAAAAAGATCGATGACTTGGGAGAGAAGATGAAGGCCCTGGGATACTCGGAGGCCGATTATGCCTCTTCCAAGAAGAGGCTGGCAGAGCTTAAGGTCTCTCACGAGAAATCCAACTCGCTATCTCAGAAGATCCAGGAGATACCTGTTTGGGAGGAGAAGGTTTTAGCCCAGAGGTCTGAGCTTGATGGGCTCCGTTCCTCCCTTCACAAGCTTTCGGAGGAGGTAAAGATCCTGGGCTTTGATCAGGCGGGCTACGATTCCCTGATGCTGGAGCAAAATAGATTGCTTAAGGCTGAGGAGGAGTCCAGAAGAATAGGCCTCAAGACAGCAGCCGAGTCCGATGTCAAATCCAGGCTCCAGGCGGCTACCATGGAGCTCTCCAGGTATGAGGCTGAGCTGAAAGATGCCAGAGGAATGCTTGAGGAGCTGAGATACAGCGAGGAGATTCACCAGTCTGCCAAAAAAGCCCTTGTGGAGACCGAGGTCGCCCTAGACGCTGCCAGAAAAGAGGTATCCGATAGAAAGGTCCATCTGGCCCTCCTGGAGAGGGAGCTATCAAGGCTCAAAGCCGAGACTGCCAGAAAGAAAGATCTGGAGAAGGAGATTTTAGCCCTGGGCCTGAGGCTGGAGGTGGTGGATACCGCCAGAAGCCTCGTCAACAGATTCATGGATCAGGTGCTTTTGCGGGCGAAGGACGACATCGCCAGGACCGCAGGAGAGATTCTTGAGGAGGTCAGCGGCAAGTACAGCCTTCTCAAGATCGACGATGATTTCAATATCCTAGTGGAGGACGGCGGTGAGTATTACCCCGTATCCCGCTACTCGGGAGGCGAGGTGGACATGATAGCTGTCTCGGTCAGGGTGGCCATAAGCGAGTACCTGATGCGTTTTGCTAGGGAAGGGCCTGGCTATTCCTTCCTCATCTTGGATGAGATCTTCGGAAGCCAGGATATGGAGCATAGGGAGAAGATGATAGGGATGCTCCGAAGTCTGGAGGAGAGGTTCCCCCAGGTGATAGTCATAAGCCATATAAGCGATGTCCAGGGGCAGTTCGATAATACCATTGCAGTGGTTGAGGATGATATGGGCAACAGCCGCGTAGAAGTAAGTTAAAAAAAAACTATATTATGGCGGCTGCGCTAATGAACGTGTCCACCATGTTAATGGATTTATATAAAATCGTAGTGGTATTCTCAATTCATAAGCCGCAATTCTTAAACCAATTGTGGTTATAGTAGTATTATCAAGGAAGCGTGGCACATATTCTCCAGACCAATTAGTTAGCGCACCAAAGAAACCTTCGTAAATTGACCTTTTCTTGTACTTCTCTATCATAACTCTTATCCCTTATCTTAGCACCAAAACCTTTAGAATCTCTTCGGTTTGATATCATTCTCACTCCAACAGGATATATGGTATCATCATATCTTGTTATTGCCTGTATTTTTAATTCTTTTATTTTTTATTGGTAAACATCGTAGAATCAACAAATGTTTCAGAATATTTAATTTGCTCTAAATTCACTAGAATTCTATTTAGGATCTATTCGATATAGTTAGACAATTTCTTTTCTCAGGAATGTAAAACTGCATGATCAATTGCTTCTCCTAGTGCCTCTTGGGCCCTTATTTCAGCAGATCTTGACTAAAGACCCTCAAACTCTTTTGTGATGAGTGCTTTAATTATCACATTTAGATCATGGACCTTAGGTCTAGAAATATCCATTGGTTCTGAATTTGGCGATAATGGATCGTACACTTCTAAAAGGCGATTGATATCGTAAATCCTTGTGTCCCAGCGCTTTTACATTCAAACTATACATTATTATTCGATTATATGTTATCCTTTGATTCTTCCTAAATTGATACTAAATTAACCTTGGTGTGTTAGACACACTCTAAACCCATGATACTTGATAGATCTCCAGTAATTTAATTTTAGAAATGCAGTCATTATTTTACGGGCTTTAATCATCGCAGCCTTATTCTCCAGAGGACTTTAAGAGTATGGGCAGATTGTGGGAGGTTCTGTAGCTCAGACGGTTTGAGGGCCGTTCCAGGATAAGGCGGTTTTTTATCCGTCTCCGAGGCCAGGCGGTTTAAAAGCCGACCCGGGATCAGGCGGCTCGATCTGCGTGCTCAAGAGGATGGGTCGGTCATTATGCTGTGCTCATATCCCCTGGGCTCTATCCTCCTCATTTTGCCCCCTGCCTCCATCCATAGCCCTTCTTCAACAGCGTGGCCCAGTATGGTGAGGTCCACGGCCCTCGATGCTGCCTCTATCCTAGAGGGTCTCACTGTGAAGATTAGCTCGAAGTCCCCCCCTGCTCTCATGGCCAGCTCCAGCCCATTGGCTCTTCCGAAGGACTCCTCTATCCCTGGCGATAGGGGAATGGCCTCCTCTTTCAGAACGAAGCCGACGCCGCTGACTTCGGATAGATCGGACAATGATAGAGCCAGGCCATCGCTGTTGTCCATCATGGCGGTGACCGACCTGGATAAGGCCAGAGCCCTTCCCTCCTTTATCCTCGGCACGGGCTCCAGGAGGTTCTTGACAAAGGCCCCTTTGTCCTCTCCCCGCTGAAGCTGGAGAAGACCTGCTCCCGCGGCGCCCAGGGTCCCGGTGGTGCACAGGATATCGCCCGGAGAGGCACCGCATCGCCTCAATATGAGGTCCTTCTCCACAAAGCCCATGGCAAAGCCCGTGAGGTTGAGCTCGTCGGTGGAGTCCATGTCCCCTCCTAAAACCCGGGTCCCAAATGCCTCTGTGCAGTCGCTAAAGCCCGAGAAGATGCCGTCTATGAATGCAAGATCCGTCCCCTGGGGAATCCCTGCGGCTATGAGGACCCCTGAGGGCTTAGCTCCCATGGCTGCCACATCGCTTAAGTTGGCGGCAACGGTCATCCAGCCAATCTGCCAGGGGGTCGTGATCTCGGGGAAATCGGACTTTCTATGGAGCATGTCGGTGGTGGCCACCAGGTACCTGTCTCCGGAGTCCAGGACGGCACAGTCGTCGTTGGCTATGCCCCCAAGTATCGTCGATATCCGCCTTATTAGATCCCTCTCGCTGATGAAAGAGCCT
>CAZKWM010000188.1:3298-4581 GCA_964556405.1 uncultured Methanotrichaceae archaeon
CCCAAGTATCGTCGATATCCGCCTTATTAGATCCCTCTCGCTGATGAAAGAGCCTTGGGCCATGGCCGTAGTATTATCAAGGGACTATTTCATCGGATCGCTCTAAACATCCACAATAAAATATAAATAAATAACATAGGTCTAAAAATAGTGATATTCCTTCAATCTTGGATAAAAATATCAATCTGATAACTGGATGATCCTGAATTTCTATGCGGTAGTGGTGGCGGTGGGCCCTGCCAGCCCCGTGGTGGCGAAGGCGGCTGCATAGGTGGGCTTGAAAGTTTCTCTCCTGGAGATGGGGCAGGGGATTGGAAGCCTCGTCGGGTGCATTCCAGAGAAAAAGATCTTCGACAGGGATCTGGCTAGCCTTGGCCTCCCAGGTGGGACGGTGAGCATGGATGTACGGGGCCTTAAAGCCGGGAGACCTGGAGATATGCGTTCGGATCCTTGATCCAGTGCCCAAAGTTGGACTCCGATCACTGCCATCTCTACCTGGGAAATGGATTTACGCCTGGAGGCTACGGCTGATTCTTGCCCAAAGGCCCCTGCCTGGCCAATGCGGGCATCTGCGTCCAGTGATCGTCTTCGTCAGCAGGGCTAGCCTTGAGGCTCCTGGAAGCTTTCGCAAAGCTCCTGGCTACTTATGGCAAAGCACTAGACCTGGTGGTCGGAGGAACTCCCATATCAGACAATGCATCTTCCCTGGTCTCGGACGGCATACTTCTGGCGGAGGATGCTGTCAGGCATGGGGGGGCCATGACCTTCGCTGGAATGCTCACCGGCGTAGAGGCCGGAGCTCTGGCAGGAAAAGTTGCAGCTGAGGCCTTTTCCTCGGGAGATGTGAGCAGATCCTGGCTTGAGGCTTACGAGGATCTATGGAGGAGATCGGAGCGCAGGAGGGTTGGCTGGAACAAAAAAGTAAGAACCATCTACAATAGCCTGAATGAGGGGGAGCTGAACCGGGTAATCCTCTCCCTTCAAAGCGAGGACACCGGGCAGCCTGGATGTGAAGGGAGATGTGACTTCCTCTCCGGCCTAAAGACCGCAGTAGGGGCAATCGTGCACCCTCTCAGATAGATCTTTTTGAACGATAGCCCCACAGCCAGAACACCTTTGAGATGTATTCCTTGGGTCAACAAATACCACGCTTTTGCCAGCTCTTGAAGCCTTGCTTAGCGTGAACTGTACTAGCTTTCTCCAAGATACATCTGATATATGCTTAGCTAAGTTATGGTTCTGGAGCATCTTCTTGATATCCAGATCTTCGAACGCTATTATAT
>CAZKWM010000189.1:0-4388 GCA_964556405.1 uncultured Methanotrichaceae archaeon
GGCTGCCATGATAAGGGCACCAGAACCTATGCAGGCTCCAACAACCATCTTGGGACCGAGCTTTATGGCGGTTTCATCTGCCTCGAAGTACCTCATCAGGCCTGCTGAGGACATGAGGCCGCTGCCCTCGGACTTCTTCTTGGACATAATCCCCTACTATGTAAACATCACCTTCAAGTACGTTTCGGTATAGGGAATTTTAGCATGTTTCTCCATCAGAGCCGCTTAGATGCCCGTGGCCAGAGCCACCCGCGCATTTGCATGCCAATTTTAAGCGTCTACAGGCCGATTTGATCCAATAAAATAGAAAATGGAATGGGAGAGGGCCTGCTACTTGCCCCCACGGCCCAGATCTGTGTTATGCCCTCGAACCTGCGCGCCTCCAGTACTCAGCCAAAGCCTAACCTAATCTGAGTTAAGCTCCAAGGCCTGTCAGGGCCGAGGGGCCCTGATCCACAAGCTTCCAGCCATTCAGGTTCTCAAAGGGATGGTTGTCCTTTTTGAGACCCCTGATGATCCTAGGCCAGCCAGTGCTCGGGTTGCCTTTAGCGTTCCTATCGTTCCAGTAGTTGCCGCCGGTCACGTTGCCCATGTCCCAGGAGTTATCTCCATTCTTGTCCTCTGCCTGCTCATTGTTGGAGATGAAGTTGTTATGGTAGACTTGATTGCCTATGGAGTTGGCTATGAAGACGCCAAGCTGGTTGGAGATTATATTGTTCTCAAAGACCCTGTTGCGGTTGGAGAGGTTGAGCCATATCCCTGCCGAGTTCAGCTCCACCAGGTTTCCGCTGAGGTTGTTGGACTGGGAGTTGGCCAGGGATATGCCGTTCTGGCTGTTCTGGTAGGCATGGTTCTCCCTGATCTGGTTGTCGTCGGAATTGATAAGGTATATGCCGCTGTACCTATTGGCATACAGGGTGTTTCCTACGAGGTCGTTGTAGAGGGACCGGTTGATATAGATGCCGTTGCACCTGGACACGTTGTTCTCCATGATCTTGTTGTTGCTGGACCCGGAGAGGAAGAGGGCATCATTGGTGATGGTATTTCCAGCCACAACGCAGTTCTGGCAGTAGGCCAAAGTCAAGTGGGCAAGCTCTCTACCTCTTATCGTCTTGCTGGACTGGCCGCATAAGTAAGCTATGGGCTTTCCATCTATGGTGTTAGACTCGTCTATGGTATTATCATAATCTTCCTTGGCCTTGCCCTCCACATAGAGCCCCCACATCACGTCCTTCAATACATTCTCATGGAAGCGATTGGATGGGGAGTTCATAACCATGATCCCCATGCTCTCCGCCTGGGTGCACTTGCTGATCTGATTTTTCTCTAGGGTATTGTTTCTGGAGTTGACCAGCTCAAGGCATTGCTTCTTGATATTGGAGACAGAGCAACCGCTTATAATACTGTCGATAACAAATCCCAGGCCTATGCCTTCTGTGACGTTGTCTACCATACACCATTGGATGTCGTTGGCATTTGACCTCTGCATCAATATGCCGAAGCTGCCATCCTTGATGCTGTTATTGTAGATGGACAGATGATCCGTCTCTGAAATGAAGATGCCGTGCTCGCAGCCCTTCAGTATGCTGTCCCTTATCGAGCACCGGCTAATATTGTCGGCCAAAATGCCATAGGTGCCACCGCTTACTTTGTTCGCTAGGGCCATCACATCCGTGGCATTGGTGAGGTAAAGTCCTATGCTAGACCCTGATAGAACGTTATTGCTCAGGGTATTGCCGCCCACATCATTGGTAAAGAGGGCCCTGTTGCCTCCCTCTATGGTGTTATCAGTGATGTAGTTTCCAGTAGCGTCGTGCCAGAGCACCACCCCTGCAAAGCAGTCCTTAAAGGAATTCTTCTCCACACTGTTGCCGCTGGAGTTGTAGATGAGGATTCCTGGGAAATCCTCCTGGAACTGGTTATTCCTGATATTGTTGCCGTTGGAATCCAGCTCTATCCCAGTCTTGGAGAAATCTTTGATGGTAAAACCTTCCACGGAGCAACCATCGGCTGTTATCCTCATGCCTGTGGCCTTGTCCTTTCCTTCCAGGATTATGCTTCCCGTCTCACCTATCAAAGGACCTATGGTGAGGGCCTTGTCAACGATCACCTCTTCGTTATAGATCCCAGGCTTTACGTAGATGGTATCCCCACTGCTGGCACGGGCTATGGCATCGTTTATGGTCTTATAGTTAGCAGGACCACTCCCTGATACTATATAGGTCCTCTCCGCCACAGCTAGAGAGATGAGAATAATAATTAGAGCTAAGCAGGTGATGGCAGGTAGTTTAAGCATGGCCTTTACTAGCCAAGGGCCTTTTTATAGTTAATCCTGGAAGACATCTGTAGTGGCTCTTTATCATTGCCATGAAGAAAGAGCCTGAAATTGCTATATCCATGGTACTCCAGGCCAAAGGCCCGTTAAATCCGCCAAACAGGAGAATCGTTCTTTGCTGATATACGGCAGAAACTGCCCAGATAAAAAAGTAATCATACGTAATCATGCCGAACGCCAGGAAACCACGCCGACCGTGAATTCAGTGATATCAGGTATAGGACTCTTAGTCGCGATTTAATGCTTAAGTATTAATGAGAGGTTTATTTCCCACAACTCAAATAATCGCATATCATTAACATTGTAACCACTGATTAAAGGGCTGCATTTATATCACTTAAATTTATTATTCTATGGTAACAATCATTATGACATATTTTTTATATGACTTAATTGCTACTACATAAATGCGAGTAGTATTGAGTGAAGAATATACCTTGTATTTGCATCATCATCTCTGGCTTTCCTCCTGTGCTGATAATCCGGCTGCCTTCACAGAAGCGCCTTTAACGATTCCATAGATATCACGGGTCGGGGAGATAGGTGGGTTAACAGTCCCAAACATTCTGCTTCAGCCGGTGGTAGGTATCATGTTGATGCCACCTCCTTTACTTCCTGTCTATCTCTGACTGGACCCTCTGTCCCAATCTCCGTTGTATCTCCGATTCCCACTAAAATATTTTCCACAAGGTTTCCATATTTTCCACAGCACTTCCAGGTACTACAGCCCCTTCAAATCAAAAGAGCTAAATTCCAGATCCCTAATTATAGTTCGGAGGAGTGAAGCGATCTTTAAAGGCGTTGGCTTACCTTCTTCAAAAGATGAGGTGATAGTGCTTGAAAATCATATACCTTAGTCTGGTGCTGATCTTTGCCTTGGCCCTGTCCGTATCTGCCACGGCCATGCCAAGCAACCTTCCGCCCTTCCTGGGGCCCGATACTGGCAACTCTCAGCTTCCCCACGGGGCCCAGAACTCAGACATTGCCCCCACTATTACGAGGCCCGGAGGCTCTCATCCCCAGAATACGCCATCGGTATTCTCAAGCAGCGCTTCCACGAACCTCGGCAATGGCCAGATGGTCTCAGAGCAGCAGGTAGAGAGCGCCGGGACCCTTCAAGACACCGGAACTAGCCTTATGGCGATTGGAACCTATCAGGGAACAGGATACTTGGGCACAGGCTACGGAGGCATACAGTACAGGATCCTCTACAACGGCATGTGGTCCTTTGGTCCCGCCTCTTTCATATACGGTCAGAGCTCCAATGCCCTTGTTTACAACACTGACTATCAGAACATCTGGTCCTACGAGGTGTATCCAAGCGGCGGAGAGGCCTGGCACTACTGGGGGCGCTGGAGCCCAGGATATCACAACACTTACTTCTATGCCGATACCGCAGGCTGGCACCAGCTAGCCATCTACGGCGATAGATCCGGATGGTCCAACTCCCTCTGGGTTTATGTGTCGAGAACCTGGCCGTCCTACGATGGCAATTATCCTCAGCCCTATGATCCATCTATATATCTCTATAGCAATCAAGGATGAGCTCATCGATGAACATTTGAGATGGAACTCTGCGGTGCTGCCTGCCTCAAGCTGTAGGATAGCAAGGCGTCGCAGCTTCAGCTTTTCTTATTCTACAGGATAGTATTAAGTAGAAAAGGATTTCAAGAAGTATGAGGGTGCTCTTATGCCCAGAGTTTTAGTAGTGTACCATTCCAGGACCGGGAATACAGCCAAGATGGCTGATGCTATCCAAGATGGCTGATGCTATAGCCCTCAACGCCCCCGATCTACCGGAACCGAGATCGTGCTGAAGAATGTCGCTGAGACCAAACTCGAAGATCTCACCGGATCAGACGGGATAATCATTGGGTCTCCCACCTACTACAGCCAGATGGCGGCAGAGATAAAGGGGCTCTTTGATATATCCTCGGAGATCAGGGGCAGGCGCTGGAGAATAAGGTCAGAGCAGCCTTCTACCTCCTCAGCAAGCATTGAGGGAGGCAATCAGACCACCGTGATATCCATAATCCAGGCTCTCCTCATCCAC
>CAZKWM010000190.1:0-4339 GCA_964556405.1 uncultured Methanotrichaceae archaeon
ATCCAGCCGATCTGAGGGACTACGGCATAGGCGCCCAGATCCTGGCTGATTTAGGTCTCACCAAAATAAGGCTCCTCACCAACAACCCCAGGAAGATGATAGGCCTTCAGGGATATGGCCTGAAGATAGTAGAGAGGGTGCCTCTGGAGACAGAGCCCAACGACATCAATAGAAGGTATCTGGAGACGAAGAGAGATAAGCTTCATCACCTCCTCCTCCAGAACGAATGATAATTTTTTAATAAAATTTAAATCAATTTACTCTATGCTTATCCTCTTTCTGGAGATCACGATCTCCTTGGGGAGGGTAACTGTAAGGATGCCATTCTCCAGCCTGGCCGTGGCCTGATCACCCTTGACCGCCACCGGCAGCTTGACCATGCGCTCGAACCTGTTGAAGGTCCTCTCCCTCTTATGGTAAGTCTCTCTGGACTGGCTGCCGGCCTCGGTCTCCTTCCTGGTCTCAGCCACAACTCTAAGCTCGTCCTCGGTGACCGATATGTCCACGTCCTGCTTGTCGACCCCAGGAAGATCCATGGTAACTATCACTGAATTGTCCGTCTCCCTAACATCGGCCAGGGGCATCATGGTATTAGGGCCCATCTGAGATGTATCGTACCCCTCCATAATGCCTCCCAGGCGCTGGGATATCCTGTTCATCTCATCAATGTACCTGGATTCCATGTCCGAGAGACCTAGGTCCTGCATGAGCCTGTTCATGCGCTGCTGAAGGCGTCTGAGATCGTCGGCAGGTATGATTCCGGCCATAACATCACCTTAAAGACATATGCCATCACAACTTATAATTCTTCCGATAGATAAGCCGACTGAATTTTGACCACTTCTGTCGAGTTGGAGGCTTGAGAATATTCCTCCAGGGGCTCTTTGTTGAGCTCTAGGAAGACATGACCCCAATTGAATTTAGAGAGGAGATCTTCTGCCTGTGCCCATTCTCCCAGGATCACCAGGGCTGCTGCCAAGGCTTCCACCGTGGATAGCTTGAAGGGCTTTCCGAAGTTCACAGGGTTGGCCGCCACCAGGAAGGGAAGGGCCCTCTCCTTGAGGTTAAACTTCCTGAAGACCTCTTCCGCCTGGGACCAGCTGCAGTCCAGGGCTGCGATGCCCTTGATGCCTTTATCTTCAGGAGATAGAGCCTTCTCTCCGAAGGGGCTCAGAACTATCAGGGGCTTCAAATCGTTCATTCTTTTGGTCAGCCTGGCTAGGCCAAAGCGCGCCAACTTCTTTCCTGTGCACTTCTTGGGGTCGCACTGATCGGCGTGGTAGATCACGAGATCCATCCTTGATATCTTAGAACCGATAATCCTATTAACATTGCGTTGTACTCCCCATCAGCCACTCAAAGCAGGAGCTTTTGATGACAGAGGTATCCAAGGAGTACAACTTCAAGCAAGTCGAGGAGAAATGGGCCGATTCGTGGGACAAATCGATATATTATTTCGATTGGACCGCAGCTAGGCCCCAGTACATCATAGATACACCGCCCCCATACCCGACGGGCAACTTCCACATAGGAAACGCCCTGAACTGGTGTTACATGGACTTCGTTGCCAGGTACAAGCGCATGAGAGGCTTCAACGTCATGTTTCCCCAGGGCTGGGACTGCCACGGGCTCCCTACCGAGGTCAAGGTGGAGGAGAAGTACGGCATAACCAAGAACGCCGTGCCCAGGGCAGAGTTTAGAAGACTCTGCGAGCAGATGACCAAGGAGGCCATTGAGAGGTTCAAGAAGACCATCAACCACCTAGGAGCCTCCGTGGACTGGTCTAACGAGTACGTGACCATGGAGCCCAGCTACTACATCAAGACCCAGAGGTCCTTTGTCCAGATGTACCAGAAGGGCCAGATCTACAGGGCGGTCCACCCCGTCAACTGGTGCCCCAGGTGCGGCACGGCCATAGCCTTTGCCGAGGTCGAGTACGACTCCAGGACCACCTCCCTGAACTATATGCGCTTCCCCTCCGAGGACGGCTACGTGGAGATAGCCACCTCTAGGCCCGAGCTCCTGCCAGCTTGCGTGGCCGTGGCCGTGAACCCCGAGGACGAGAGATACGAGAAGCTCATAGGTAAGAACGTCCAGGTACCCCTCTTCAACTATCACGTCCCGGTCATCGCCGACCCTGCTGTTGATACCAAATTCGGCACCGGCGTGGTCATGATATGTACCTTCGGCGACAAGCAGGACGTCAGATGGTGGATGGACCATAAGCTTCCCCTGCGCCAGGCCATAGATAGAAACGGCCACCTCACCGATATAGCGGGCTCATATGCCAGCCTTCCGACGGACGAGGCCAAGAGGGCCATCATCCAGGATATGAAAAACCAGGGCATAGTCAACAAGCAAGAGCCCCTGGAGCAGAACGTCGGCCTGTGCTGGAGATGCAAGACCCCTATAGAGATTTTGTCTGAGAGGCAGTGGTTCGTCAAGCTCAACCCAGAAGAGATCAAAGCCGTCTCCCACGAGATCCAGTGGGTACCGCCCTATATGGAGACCAGGCTGGTCAACTGGGCCGATTCAGTGGAATGGGACTGGTGCATCTCCAGGCAGAGGATATTTGCCACGCCCATCCCCGTCTGGTACTGCAAGAAGTGTGGAGAGCCCCTGGTGGCCAAGGAAGAGTGGCTTCCCTTAGATCCCATCAGGACTCAGCCCCCCATAAGTTGTAAATGCGGCTCCAGCGAGTTCATCCCCGAGGAGGACGTCCTGGACACCTGGATGGACAGCTCTATTTCAGCCCTGGCAGTTTCGGGCTGGCCAGACAGAGTCGATGCCAGATACCCGACCCAGCTTCGCCCTCAGGGTCACGACATCATAAGGACATGGGCCTTCTACACCATCGTCAGGACCAAGGATTTAGTTGGAAAGAAGCCCTGGGATGCAGTCCTCATCAATGGCATGGTACTGGGCGAGGACGGCAGAAAGATGTCCAAGTCGCTTGGCAACTTCATAGTCCCGGAGCAGGTCTTCGAGACCAACGGCGCCGATGCCCTCAGGCAGTGGGCGGCCCTGGGTGGAACTCCGGGCAACGACGTCCTGTTCCAGTGGAAGGAGATAGTTGCCGCCTCCAGGTTCCAGCAGAAGCTCTGGTCCATCTTCAGGTTCTCGGCGCCCCTCATGGCCTCCACCGGAGAGGTCCCCGGCCAGGTCGACAGGTGGTTCCTGGGAGAGCTGGATGCCCTCATAAAGAAGGCCACCAAGGCCATGGATGAGTACCAGTTCGATGAGGCCTTCAGGGCTATCAGGGTCTTCACCTGGGAGGTCCTGGCCGACAACTACGTAGAGCTCATTAAGGCCAGGCTCTACGGCCAGGACGGCCCCGAGAAGAGGGCTGCCCAAAATGCCCTCTACACGGCCATAGACGTTATTGTACGACTCATGGCGCCCTTCATACCCTTCATCACCGAGGAGATTTACCATACCATGACCGGGAAGAGCGTCCACACCCAGCCATGGCCTGAGCCCCTGGGAATAGATGCTGATACCTCCGGTGCCACCATCAAAGACGTGGCTGCCGCCATCCGGAGATATAAGGCGGAGAAGGGCCTGGCCCTGAACTCCCCTCTGCCCGTGATCACAGTCTACGCGGGAGAGAAGCTGGAGACGACCGACTTACAGGGCGTCGCCAACTCGCCTGTTCAATCCATGACCGGAAGCCCGGAGATAGAAACCAGGCCCACTGGAATCAAGCCCTCCATGAAGATTCTTGGCCCAAAATTCAAGGGTGATGCAGGAAAGATCATCAAGGCCCTGAACTCCATGGGCACTGACGATGTGGCATCCCAGAAGGCCTCAGGGGCTACTATTAAAGTTAATATAGAGGGAAGGCCCGTAGAGATACCCTCTGAAGCGGTCGAGATCCTGACCCAGACACTCTCTTCGGGCTCCGCCGTGGACCTCCTGAAGGTCGGAGAGGCCACAATCCTGGTAAAGAGGTGAAGAAATGATTGAGGTCGAGGTCAAGGCCAGGGCTGCCCCAGGCACCCTGAAGAAGGTGAAAGCCCTCGGGGCCAGGTTCCTGGAGGCCGAGCACCACCAGGACCTCTACTTTAACGCCCCAGACAGGGATTTCCGCCTGACAGACGAGGCCTTGCGGATCAGAATCAAGGATGGCAAGGCCAACCTGACCTATAAGGGCAGGAAGCTGGACGCCTCCACCAAGAGCAGACTGGAGCTGAAGACCGATATCCACGACCCCGAGGCCTTAAAGCAGATCCTAGTTGCTCTGGGCTTCACGCCCTCTGGAGAGGTCAGAAAGACCAGGACCAAGTACGTCCTGGGAGAGTTGATCTTCGCCCTGGACGAGGTCGAAGGGCTTGGGTCT
>CAZKWM010000191.1:0-4338 GCA_964556405.1 uncultured Methanotrichaceae archaeon
CTTGTTTCCTAATCTATTGGAGAAAAGTAATCCGGTGATGTTTTGAAATGGGCTCCTTGATAAATGCATCTTTAAGGATAATACTGCCTATATGGGATCTGGCCTCTTTGGCTATGGCGGAAATATATCCATCTTCAATAGCACTTTCAAGGGCAATATTGCAATAAAAGATACCTTTTCCATGCCATATAGAGGTAAACTAGTCCTAGAAATTACCGAGTTCAGTAATAGCGTAGGAGATAAAGAGGTGAATTGTTTATTCTTCATTGGCGATTCAGGTCAGCACCATTGGTCTCCAGAAGAAGAATCGATGTATCGCCAGAAACCAGCGGAGGTCCTTGAAGAGTACTCTCGTGGTATCTACGCTAAAGATCTGGAACTAATTATAAACAACTGCACTTTCCACGACAATATCTTAGAGGCTGGTAGTCCAACAGGATCAGATGTTGTCGCTGTAGGAAACATCCTGATAGCGAACTCGGAGTTTAGGTCAAACTACGGCGCAAGATATTCCGGTGCCCTAGCAGTCAGTGGAGATTCAGTGGTCATCGCCAGCACCAATATTATAAACAACACGGTAACCGACTGGGGGCCTGCAGCAGGACTCGAAATAGAAGGAGGCAACATCTTGCTACATAACTGTTCGATCTCCAGGAATCATTATGCTAAAGATGGCACGTCTGACTGCGGAGGCATAAAGATATACGAAGATTCGAGTGTCGAGAGATAGTGTATGGCGTACCTCTCCACCATATCCAAATCCATCCTGTAGAGATACTGAAAACACAATACTCCGATGAAGGGAGATTTTTTAAAAAAATTAAGTTGAGAAAGACAAATCTAGGCCGCTCGGTCAAAGTAAATGCTCTTACCTGAGACCTTGATGGGTATTCCATAAGCGACCTTACACCCCGGCATCCATCCCAGGAAGATGGCACCCACGCCCGCTGAGTACATTATGCGGTTATCCACGTTGTGGATGCTTGCTGTCTTGGCCGCAGACCCGACGGCAATCCCCAGGTCGGCCATCTTGATGATGCAATTGGGACCTTGGTAAGTCTTTCCCTGACCATCCAAGCGCTTTTGTGCCTCAATCATATCCTTGCAGGAAGTGAAGCCGCATCCTCCACAGTCCAGGCCGAGAATATTATCGGCCTTGCAGCCTATGAGGACACAGGCATCGCTCTGTTCGAGGTTGGCCGCATCCCTGACAAAGAACCCCGAGGCGTGCTTGTCCTTGAGACGGCGCATCTCGCCAGCCAGGACCTTCAAGTCGTCGCCCGTGATTATTTTGATGGTTATGGAATCGAGGCCTCGCCCTTTTGGCGCAGTGCGGGCAGAGAGGGCCATGAGCTCTGCTACGATCTCCACCCCATTTATCCTTGTGATCATGGCGGGAGGATTTCTATCCATAATATATAGAATGCATAGGTTAAGGATGCTGTATTTCTGGCATTCTATTAATTCCTTTAATTACAAACTCTCCTTTAGGAAATATTCTATAAGGGCTCTATACATAAAGTTCTCATAATAAGGATCAACTAGCCTTGAAGATCTTATCCTTAAGAAATTATAGGGGAAGAAAGTTAAGTGAATCCTGAGGTTAGTATCCCATAAAAGTAAAATTAAATCAAATATAGATGGCAAATAATTCTATTTAACGTTATAATTGTCGGCATATTGATAATGATAGCTATCGCTCATGATATGCCTTTAACTGATAAATTCTCCCCAGGTTCAAACGATCAAGTGAAGGCGTTATCAAACATAGGGGGCAATAATGCCGGGAATAGCTATACCACAAATAATTATACTGCGGATGACTATAGTTCTAAGGGTTCTTCTGGGGCTAATGACAGCCGATATGGCGGCATGAAGCTTATCCCTCGTGAGATCCTCTACGGCAATCCCGAAAAAGGGCGCGTGTTGGTGGGCCCAGGCGGAAGGCTTGTGGCCTAAATGGCGCCTGTCAATAATGTGATGAACATCTAGGTAGGCCCCTTAGACAACCTCTCTCAGATAACGCCCATACACCAACGACACGGGGAGGGGAATTCACACCTATGGCTGGATGTGGGACCGCCGGGCCATCCTTTACGCCCAGGATGTAAATGGCTGATGAGAACTGGACTATTTATCGCCTCGATATGACTACAGGCGAAAAGCTAGCCGTGACTCCCCTTAAGAACGTGAGTGCTTCGATCAGCGATACCAGCCATAAGGTTCCAAGTGAGGTTGCCCTTGCCCTCAACGATATAAATCCTTCTTATCACGACCTCTACCTGGTCAACCATACCACGGGCGATAAAAAGATTCTGATCAAGAACGATAACTTCTCCTATTTCGCCCTTGATAACGAATACAACATCCGCTTTGCCGATAATACATCCCCCGATGACGGAGAGATGATAGCTGCGGTCGAGATACGTTCGCCCTGACCGCGGCCAACATGATCACAGGGGAGACGAAGGCTTTGGAGGGGACTAAGAAATAAGTCCCCGCACGTTTTTTTATTTTGGAGATGAATTTTTTATTTAGCCAAGTTTAAAGTCAGACGGTTCCAATGGATCAGATCTTCTCCACCATCTGAGTCATCTTAAAAGATCCATCCAATATCCTCTTTTTAAGGGACTCCGCAAGCTTCAAAGCCCTGGCCTTATCAGACTGACGTAGGACAATAGGTACCTTCTGACAGCCGAAGTTTATAGATCCTAAATTACCGCTGAAGGCCCCTCTGCTGCACTGGGTAATGCACAGGCCACAGTTAAAGCACCTGCTCTTATCCCTCTTGATTTTCCCTTCCTGTAAGGCCACAGCCCTCATGGGACAGGCAGGCTCTACAGTGCACCTCTTGCAACCGGCACACCTTTCAGGATCAAAGGTAATCTCCAGATCGCAAGAGCTCCAGACGTCTCCGTAGGTGGTCGTCTCCACGGTCTCCCTGAGGTTGACATCCATGATGGGCAGAGGAATTTCTCTATCCAGAGCCTTGATGCCTTCCAGTATCGAACCATTCAGCACCGGAATAGGCACCGCCCAGGAGCCTATGCACTCTGCCCCGGCTGCGGTGATGAAGCCTCCCATGTACTCGGGATCCATGCACTTCATGTCGGCAATGCCCATGAGGTTGGGCCTGGCCGGGCTGCTCCTGGTACCCGTTCCTACCACGAACCCTTCGGCGCCGTTCATGAGGATGCGTGTTCCAAGGCCTATGGTCTCCAGGTAGGGGTCGCACTTGACTGGGTTTATCTGGCCGCAGCCTGAAACCGTGGCGCCGCCCAAGGATATATCAAAGCCCCTGGCATGGAAGATGGTAGAAACCTTGGCTGGCTGGGGGTTGACAAAGGCCACGTAGTTCTTGAAGGCGTTCCTGGTGGAGAAGAGGTGAGCATAGGGAATGCCGTCCATCTTAACCGACCTGGAGAAGAGCCTGCCATCGTTTGCCTCCACCTCGACTAGGATCTCATTTCCCTCGACCAGCTCCCGGAAGAGGTGGCCTCCGCCGTAGCTAGAATCATCCTTGCTGTGAGTGGTGCCGAAGAGCATCAGATCGACCATGCCCAGTCGCTCGTTAGGACATGGGCCGACGCTGGTAGTGATTCCATTTATCCAAGCTCTGTTGGCCCTGACAAAGGAGTGAGGCTCAGCCACGGGGACGGATAGGATGGCATAGGTGCCGCTCATGATGGCACGGGTAGCAGAGGTGACTACATCTACGTCCTTGATGGTGATTTCTTCCCCGCCCTTGACCATATCGCAGACCTCCTGGGCGGTCAGGACGACTGCATTTCCGCAAGCTATGTGCTCCTGGATCTCGGATAGAGAACGACTGGCCATAGTACACCTTTTATTGACGCAGATGAAAGCAAGAACGTTTGGGTAGCAGTTGGTTTACTTTAGAGATTGATATAGCTTATGTTATTGGAAATGCGATTTATTCTTATCTGTAGTTTCCAAGTTTGCCATTTGACCGCCATCTTATTATATTAACAATTCAGCCCCGAAGACCCCGGTATTCAGGCCGGGAAGGAGGGACGTGCGTAAATTATAACTATATGAGATAATATATTCAATGCGATTATCCAAGGTTGCTGAAGCTTACAAGCAAGATAAGTCCCTCAAACCACATTTTCGGCCTGATGGTGCTATTGTCTACGATGAACGTATCCTCTCCTGGAAAGGACTTGAGAACGTTTCTCTGATCACCATGGAAAGTAGACAGATCGTACCTACCCTTATAGGATATTACCAAAGAGACCGGCTGGCCAATATCCGAGGCCAGACTGACCTCGTCCTGATCAAGAACATCTTCTACATCTGCGTCGTAATAGAATCTTC
>CAZKWM010000192.1:0-4315 GCA_964556405.1 uncultured Methanotrichaceae archaeon
GCCTCATAGGCTACAGCACCGCCTCGGCGGGCTTTGGCCATCCCTTCTTCCACGCGGCCAAGAGGAGGAACTGCGACGGCGATGAGGACTGCGTCATGCTCCTCATGGATGCCCTACTCAATTTCTCCATGTCCTACCTGCCAAAGCGCCGGGGTGGAAAGATGGATGCTCCCCTGGTCATGACCACTAGGCTCAATCCAGCCGAGGTGGACAAGGAGGCCCACAACGTTGACCTCTCGGTATCCTATCCCCTGGAGTTCTACGAGGCGACCCTGAATAAGGCCAGCCCCAAGGACCTGGAGTCCAAGATAGACCTGGTATCCAAGAGGCTCGGAACTGAAGAGCAGTACCAGAACTTCCACTTCACCCATCAGACGAACGATATAGCAGCAGGCCCCAAGAACAGCTCCTACAAGACCCTGGAGACCATGATAGACAAGATGGATGCCCAGCTGCAGCTGGCCAGGATGATAAGAGCTGTGGATGAGACGGACGTTGCCGAGAGGGTCATCAACTCCCACTTTTTACCTGATATAATAGGCAATCTTCATGCATTCTCCAAGCAGAAGGTCAGGTGCCTCAAGTGCGATGCCAAGTACAGGAGGCCTCCGCTTAAGGGGGTCTGTCCCAAGTGCGGAGGAAAGATCATCCTTACCGTGCACGAGGGAAGCGTCAGGAAGTACCTGGAGGTCTCCATCAAGGTAGCAGAGGAGTATGGAGTTAAGAGTTACACCAAGCAGAGGCTTCAGCTCTTGAAGATAGAGATAGATTCCCTCTTCAACAACGACAAGTCCAAGCAGATGGGGCTTGCGGACTTCATGTGAGAACGTGTGCTTAATTGGAGCTGACATAGGCACCACCACCGCCAAGGCAGGAGCTTTCACTCATGATGGCCGCCTGATTAAGGCGTCGGAGGTCGGGTATGATAATAGAGGAGATCCGGGGTCCTGGTGGCAAGCCCTGGCAAAGGCCATAGCCGAGGTAGTCCCCCAGGACGATCTTCTGGGCGATATAGCAGGTATCTCCGTTGGCAGCCAGGGACCGAGTCTGATAGCTTTAGGCAGAAACCAAGAGGTTTTATGCCCAGCTCTGATGTGGAATGACCTTCGGGCTAAGGCCGAGGCAGAAAATCTCAGCGCCGAACTTGGTAGGTTTGTGAGCCCAGCCTGGTTCCTTCCCAAGGCCATATGGCTCAAGGATCATCATCCTCAGATGTACTCCAAGACCAGGTGGTTTCTCCAGGCCATGGATTATGCCACCCTGAAGCTGACTGGGAACGCCACTGCAGGAATAGCCTCTCATGCCATCGCTGCCTGGAGCGATAAGGAGGTCTCAGCTTCAGGCCTGGATTCCTCCAAATTTCCAACCATCTTGAAGATGGGTGAACCCACAGGAGAGGTAACCCCTAAGGCCTCCAGGATCACAGGCCTTCCTCCAGGAACCCCGGTTTTCTCCGGCGCTCCGGATTTCGTCGAGTCCATCTTGGGAACGGCCACGGTTGAAAAAGGCCTGGTATGCGACAAGGCAGGCACCTCCGAGGGCGTAGAAATGTGCTGGGACAAACCCATCCCGGGCTTCTTCTGCGCCCCACATCCGGTCTCCCCTAGCCTTTGGCACGTCGGAGTGAGCATCGCCTCTACCGGGCTTTGCCTGGACTGGCTGGCCTCTATCCTGGAAATCTCAGTCCAGGAGGCAGTCAACCTGGCCGAGGAGTCCCCGCCGGGATCTAAAGGCCTCATCTTTCTGCCCCACCTGACCGAGGAGAGATCCTCATTATTCGCCGGGGTTCGCGGCGGCTTCCTCAACCTCTCCTTTGACCACAGCAGACCCGATCTCTCTAGATCCGTCATGGAGGGCTGTGCCATGGCGATACACAGGGCTCTCCTGGCTATGCGCGAAGAAGGAGCCAAAGTTTTAGAGATCAGAACCACTGGCGGTCAGTCCAGAAGCGGCCTTTGGAACCAGACGAAGGCCGACGTAACAGGCCTTGAGATAATGAGGACCGAGGTAGTCCACGGAGAGGTGACGGGGGCAGCGGCTATTGCAGCATTTGGCTCAGGCCTGTACCCTAACCTTAAGGCGGCATCGATAGGCATGGCCAGGTTCAGCAAGAGATATATACCTTATCACCCTGAGGCTTACAGCTCAATTAGGGCTTTAACGGATGAGATATACAATCTGTAATGCCCAGGAGAGACCAGAAAGTAACTTAAGATTAGGATCGAAATCATGTCGAAAGGTAAAAATATCTTAACATAGATAATGGCCTCCTAGCAAGGGATTGTTCTGCTCTAAGCCGGATCCCTTCCCAACTCTCCAATTATCGGTTAAATAAAAGTGGGGCCTTGGAGGGGAGGCCCCCTATTATTCTCATAGCTATAAGTAGTCATGAGGTCAGCAAGGCTTTCCGTAACGGCTAAAACCGCCAACATAGACCTCAGAATTCTTAACTGTTCAGTTCCCATATCTATACTCTAAAGTCCCTCATAAAACCCTCATTTTACTCGTTCACACATGTGGATATTGAATAAAGAGTTAACATAAGGGACCAATATTCCATCCAATGCTCACTTTATTTTCTAAATCTTTGAAGACTGTTAAAGGCCATTCTTCTCCAGAGAGATTTAAATATTTAAGGCTACTAGATTATAGATGCCTTGAGGAGGAATGGATTGTGACCAAAAAACTGATACTGTTGGCCATTATACTTATGGCCCTTGTCGGCACTGGGCAGTCCCAGGTGAAGGAGGTGTCGACGTCATCAGATGTATATGTGGACGTAAATAGCGGTCATGTGGTGAACTCAAACATCCTGAGGTGCGCAACTGTCACCGAGAGCTCAGCCTATTGTGAGAGTAATGGGAGTAATCTAACTGCAGATGGAAGGAACAACAGAACATCAGAAGGGCTTTCCACGATCCCCCGGACTGAACGCGAATCCGGCCTCATGAATACGCCCATAGCCGATGGAAACGCCAGCTATCCAAGCGTGGCCATGGCCCAGTTCGATCTCTCGGGCATTAACTTCAACGATGGCGACGTGGGAATTCTTGTGATGAGGGCCCAGAGGGTTGAGAAGGTCGATGAAAACCAGTCCGCCATAGTTGGCATTATTCCTGTGGCCTCTTACTGGGGAGAGAACACCAGCTTCCTTGGCATCATGAGCAACTGGATACAGCTTCTCCAGGTAATAGAGGATGGAGGCGTAAACGGCCTTATGCAAAGAATGGCCATCAACACTGCTAGCGATAGAACCTTTGCCTTCGACGTCTCCAAAAACATCAAGGAGTCCAAGGATGGCAAGGTCTCCTTCGTGATAATGGTATTAAGCGATGGGAGCTACACCGTTGATTTCGGCTCCAGGGAGAGCGCAGAAGGCCCCTATCTGGTCATCATGCCCTATCCCAGGGGAGGGAAATCGGCGATAGTCCTGACAGTAAACCCGGCAGCGGGCCCGGCCATCCCCAAGGTATCCGTAACAGATGGAGAGGCCTCTAGCAGCGCCTCATCTCCAAAGATCACCTCAGCCATGGCCTCCGTGGACCACACGGATGAGATAAAGGCCAAAGCTGCAGGCTGCAATGCTACTTCCAGCAAATGGACCACCGGGACCATCCCATCCATGATACGGAAGCACCGTTAGCCCAAGATTTCCAGAGGTAGAGGGCCCAAAAGCACTTTTTATCTACATTTGTCAATTCTGCATATGAAATTCTAGGTTAAAAATGATACATATCGTGAGAGATGTAAGTGCCCCCGGAGGGGGTTTAATTTAAGTATGAAAAGCTGGGCTTAGCTCTTCTGGCCCTGGCAATCATCTGCATAGGCATGGCCTCAGGACAAGGATACCCGTATCCTACGTCTTACAGCTATCCTTATCCATGCAATTATCCCTGTAACTACTACGACTACACCATGCCATGTCAGCGATGCCCATACGATATCAACCTTGCACCATGCCCGACGCCTTACATCTACTGAGTCTGCTGAGCTAACTTGAGTGGAGAGCTGCCCTTGCAGCACTACTATTTTAGAATGAATTTATCCACGTGGCGTTAGGATCGTGATTGATAAAGGCATCCAAATAAAAAACATCGAAAACTTGGAAGAAAGCCTCTTAATGCTTCCTGGCCACCAGATATACCGCCGCTCCTATGCCCGAGAGGGCCATGAAGGCCTCAAAGCCTGGCTGGGACCTAGGGCTCGAGGGAGATGAGGGAGCCGAGGCCACTGGAGCTGGAGCAGCTGCAGATGGAGTCGTTACCCCAGCTTCAGAGGCTGCAGTTTCATTTAAAGGTATGAAGCCGTTCTCCAG
>CAZKWM010000193.1:0-3139 GCA_964556405.1 uncultured Methanotrichaceae archaeon
CCCTCAAGGACGAGGGCGTTCCTGAATGCCCTCTATCAGAGCTCTTCGCTGAGCACGAGATTACCAGGAGCCTGGCCAAGGTCATCAGAGGATATATCGAGGATTACAAGCAGCAAGAGGCAGGCTCCAGGATTCCCCCGGAGATCATCGAGGGCTGTCTGTCCTACATAGACCTCCTGCTCGATCACATGGATAAGGAGGAGAAGATCTTCTTTCCCCTGGCTGATGAGTGTTTCACCAAAGAGGCTCAGGAGAGGATGGCTGAGAAGTTCCAGACCTTCGAGCTGGAGAGGATTGGGCTCGGAAGGAAAGAGGAGCTGAGGACGCTCATCGATCACCTTAAGAACTTCTACTGAGATTTATTGATCAAATAATCAAAATTACTAAAATCTACCTGCGCTACCAGCCAGGTTAATCAGCCAGATTAAAGCTAAAACACCTAGGTGATCAATGACCATGGACACGAACCCCAAGGATAATCCCGTGCACAGGATCTCCGATCTGGTAAGCTACCAAGATGGATCGGTGGTGAGCAGGGAGGTTTTGCGCAAAAGCTCAGGAACGGTAACTCTTTTCGCCTTTGACCAGGGACAGGGCTTGAGTGAGCATACCGCTCCCTTCGATGCCCTTATTCTCGTTCTGGACGGTAGGGCTGAGGTTATTATCTCCGGCACTCCTCATTCCTTGGGAGATGGAGAGATGATCCTTCTGCCTGCCGGTAAGCCTCACTCCCTCAGGGCTCCAGAGAGGTTCAAGATGCTACTGATAATGATAAGGAGCCAATGAAAGGATATAGAAAAGCTAAAGAAGGTAAGCTAAGAGCCAGTAAGAAGCTAGGGAATGGTCAGGGGTATGAGATTAAAGAGGGTATCTGCCTTTAAGCGTAGTCCATCCTCAGAACCTTTAAAATATTTTGATGACTATTGGTTAATTAATGGAATTGAGATATCAGGGCAAAGATGGCATTGAGGCTTATTTTAGGCCTCATCATGATATCGGCGCTTATATACATCTCCAAGCCCGCCGCTGTCATCTCAACACTCCTCTCAGCCCAGCCCTTTTACCTGGCCCTAGCTGTGATCCTCTATCCTCTGGCCATGCTCGCCTACACTCTCAGATGGTATCTGATCCTACAGCTCATGGGAGAGCGCCTTCCATTATCCATTGCCCATCAAGCCCTGGTAGGAAGCGCCTTCATCTCCGATTTCACCCCCGCCAGGATCGGGGACTTCATAAGGCCCATGATGGTCAAGGAATGGATCAAGATGGAGAGAGGCATGGCCTCAGTGATAGTGGATCACTGGGCTGATTTCGTGGCAGGGGCAGTCATGGGAATAATAGGCCTCCTGGGCCTTTTTGCCCCTAGCAGCCGCTATTTTATTCTCGTCCTCATTCTTCTCCTGGCATTGATCGCTTTTCTTTCACTGATTCTCATCCGGGGGGATCTAATTATGGGAGCCTGCAGGAGGATTGGATATGAGCAGCTGATATGCGCAGTTGAATTCTTTTACACAGCTTTGGGTAGTGTCAAACATATGTCCGAGCTTGTGGAAGGCTCTCTTTTGCTGACCGTTGCAGTCTGGATCATCTACAGCGTAAGGATTCTAGTGATCATAAGAGCCCTTGGCTACAATGCACCCTTATATCATCTGATTTTCCTCATGCCTTTGGTGAACATGCTCTCGGCTGTCCCCGTCACTATATCAGGCCTGGGCCTGGTGGAGGGAGGAATGGCAGCGGTCATGGTTGCTCTGGGCTTGCCACCATCTCTGGGAATCTCAGCAGCTTTGATAGATAGGGCTCTTTCCATGGCCTATCACGCTCTGGTAGGATCAAGGTATGCTACCAAGTGGTTTTAATGGTTCCCGATGTTTCCTAACGGTTCCAGCAGCGTGATGGCTGTGTAAGTCCTATGAGTCCAACGGCGTCGATCATGGAGCGATGATGGAAGCGATGATTGAAATATTTTGATTGGAAGATCCATGATCGAAAGATGAATGTACGATAAATTGCAGATTGTATTGGCGTGAAGATCACTGCATTCAATGGGAGCCCCAGAGCTGAGAAGGGCAATACCAACCTGGTGGTGGAGGAGTTTTTGAGGGGTGCAAGAGAGGCGGGCGCGGATACCGAGAACATATTTTTGGCTAGGATGAACATAAAGCCTTGCATCAACTGCTTCACCTGTTGGATAGATAACACCGTGGGACTGTCTTATAGATGATGACATGAAAGAGCTTATGCTCAAGTTCATAAACTCCGACCTGGTGGTCATGGCCATCCCGGTCTACGTGGACAACGTCACTGCCATAATGAAGATGTTCCTGGAACGGCTGATACCCTTCGGTGATCCTTACTTTGAGTACGACGAGAATGGGGAGACGAGGCATGCCGGAGGCAAGTACAACCCTCCCATAGCGATCATCGCTACCTGCGCTTTCCCGGAGCAGAGCCAGCTCGATATCATAGAAGATATTTTTCATAGAGTTTCCAGGAGCTTCCACACCAGGGTAGTTGCTGAGATATTCAGAGGCGAAGCCTCCATCCTAAGGGAGCCACCCAGGGATGCTGAGGCATCTGTGGCCGAACACTGGAATCTTGTTCAAAGGGCAGGAAGGGAAGTAGCCCAGAAGATGAAGATTTCAGAGGATACAGTCCTGAGGCTAGAAGAGCCTTTAATGCCCTACGACCAGTACATCAGGGAGGCCAATGTACACTGGGATAATGTCATGGCCACTATGAAGAAACAGAGCTAGATAGAAGTTATGGAAATTAGAAGAAGAGCTAAATGGAAGCTATAACAGAAAGAATCTGGTTTGGAAGAGCTAAATGAGAGCTAAATAGAAGAAGCTAAGCCAAAGAAAGCTTCTCCCTTATCCGCCTTTTCAGATCCTCTTCATCGCCCTCCACCTTGGCGTACATGCCACACCTGGAGGGCATGGGAACCAGCTCCTCTTCTAAAAGCTCATAATAAGCCTCATCTAGGCTCATCTGACCTTCTGCGTATTTGGAGAGGATGGCCCTGGCCTTCTCCTTCCTGGCACCGCTCATGGAGGCCAGCTTTTCCAAAGCTTGCTCTATTTGCTTGTGCATAAGAGCACTTAGACGGGAGTTTATTATTTATCCTTTCTTGGCAGCC
>CAZKWM010000193.1:3239-4313 GCA_964556405.1 uncultured Methanotrichaceae archaeon
GGAAAACGTTTTATATGAATAAGCGGTTGCTCCTCTTGATATGGGACACGTGCTTGTTAGCCCTCTTAACTGGGGCCTGGGCCACGCCACTAGAGACATCCCAATTATTAGGGAGTTGCTTGGCCACGGTCATGAGGTGACCATAGCTACCAGCGGAAATGCCCTGGCGCTCTTAAAAAAAGAGTTTCCTGAGTGCGATTTCATTCTATTCAAGGATTATCCGGTTCCTTACAGCTCCTCCAGATTCTTCCTGCCCAAGTTCACGGCGTTCCTACCGGTGCTCATAGCTGCCCTGGCCAGGGAGAAAAAGAAGCTCGATGATATCCTTGAGGAGAACAAGTACGATCTTATTATTAGCGATAACAGAATGGGCGTCTATTCTAAAAAGGTACCTTCTTACTTCATAACCCATCAGCTAAGATTTAGCCTACCTGTCTATCTCTGGCCCGCTGAGATGGCCACCCTTCCCATCAACGCCCTATTCCATGCCAAGTACACGGGGGTTATAGTTCCCGATACTGCCCCTAACGGCTCTAACCTGAGCGGAAAACTCTGCAGGTCCAACGTCAAGGCCACCGTCAAGAGGACCTACTATGCCGGGATCTTCACCAGCACCCGCAAGATAAAGGCGTATGAGGATCTGGATTTCTTGACTATAATATCAGGGCCCGAGCCTCAGAGGACCAAGCTGGAAGAAATAGTGCTAAAGCAGGTCCAGAAGCTCCATGGGGATAAGGTCGTTCTCCTGGGCAGCCCCCAGAAGGAAGCCGAAAGGTGGCTGGACGATCACACCAGGGTCTGCGCCTTCGTTCCCACCGATGAAAAGGTCGAGCTCATGAACAGGGCCAAGTTCGTCATAAGCCGGTCAGGCTACACAACTATGATGGAGCTAGCGGAGCTTGGAAAGAAGCACGGCCTATTTACTCCGACGCCGGGCCAGACCGAGCAGGAATATCTCTCCAAGTACTATAAGAAGAATGGCTGGTTCCTCTCCAGGTCCCAGTACAGCATCAAGTTCCCTGAGGATGTAGAAGAGGCCATGAAGTATAGAGGCTTCCCAGATGTTCCCAAGAC
>CAZKWM010000194.1:0-4297 GCA_964556405.1 uncultured Methanotrichaceae archaeon
TCGAGAAAAACCAGGCTCAGCAGGAGGCCGCCAAGGCTAATGAAGATGTTCAGGGGCTGCGCACTGATCTGGAGCACAGCCACGGAGTTGTAAAGCTTAAAGACGATGAGATAGGCTTTCTGAGGGCGACCATCCACCAGCTATCGGATAAGATACCCAGGGCCTTGCCGATGTCTGAGGAGGAGGCTAGGGCCAAACGGTGGTGGAAATTCTGGTAGCTTAGGATGAACTTCATATTTTTGTCCTATATAGAATAACTACGCCTCTACTTCATCATTTCTTGATATATTTGTCAGGGATTCGTCTTTTAGATGTATCTCTTCGATCAATATATCACAATGATAATATAATTCAAGATGAATGGCCAAGTGCTCAGGTATATAGTAATTTTTTTTACAGGTAATCGGGAACAATAAAGTATATACGAAACCTTTAATAGTCTTAGCGAGATACCTCTTGGTGATAAACCGATAGATTTAGGCTCAAAAGTTGATATGAGTCGGATGATACGTAGTTGGGCTGACGCCGGTTGAAAAGATGTACAAAGAGTGGTCTGTCATGGAGGTCATACATGAGCTTTTATTTTGATTTGGACGAAACTACACGCGCTATATGCATGGCCGCAATTGGAAAAAATGGAGAACACACCAACATAGAAGAGTACGAGTACCTAGACGAGTATGTATATAAAAGGATAGTTGAACGCAATCCTGAGATATATGCCATTGCTCCACGTACGTACGTATGTGATGCTATAAATGACTTTTTGAGTCGTGTTACTTTCTTGACCGCTCAGAAGGAGGAATACCAGCCATATACTATAAGTTGGATAGAAAAGAACATGACTATACCTAAAACGTCTATCCAACACGTACCCGCAGCCAAACACAAGCTGAGGCATCTACATCGAGGTGATTTGCTCTTTGATGACTATCCATACTTCGATTCGTACGAGCAAATAGTCGTAGTGGATCGTCCATGGAACCGGCATATCAAGTCGAAGTACCGTGTATGCAATTATGATGATGTCGCAAAAATACTGGAGGGTGAGGTGTAAACGTTTCAGCACCGAACTCTCTCTATAATATACGGTTACGTTTCCACTTGAAGTCCGATATACGTTTTTGTACATCTCAAGACCATGTTATATGCGCCACGCCTACCAGTTATACATATCGTTTTATACAACACTCCGAGATCTCCTAAAATCGGCCTAACTACCCATTTGAGTTAAGTGCCATTCCAAGGACTAGGTAACGACAATCAAGTACATTTGATCGACCGTGGCATCTTTGATAACCAGGGAAAGCTCATAGGTGTCCAATCGGTGGGAATGGATATCATCGAGCGCAAGAGGTCAGCGGAGGAGGGGGAGTCCCTTATGAAGCCGCTGGAGCATCAGAAAACAGGATGCATGCGGTCTTGAGGCTTAGGCATGCTAGGGTGATCATGGCTGAGAAGCCTCCGGGAAAGATCATACTGGCCAATGAGATGGTCCAAAAGATACTGCTTTCCAGCCCCTTTTCCATGGAGACTTTAGAAGATTACGCCAGCTTCCTCATGTTTCGCCCCGACGGAAGGCCTTACGATAAAAATGAGCCGCCCCGGATGTGATCTCTTCGGAGTGGCGAAGTGGCATCCAACGAGGAGACCTACCTTATCCGCGGCGACGGCACCCTTGGGTGATCGTGGCAATCTCGCCCCTCATTCTGGACTCCAAGGGATCAGTGATGGCTAGAGGAATATCCTTCTACGATGTGACCAAGAGAAAGCAGAGTGAGACGGCTCTTAGAGAGAGCGAGGAGATGTACAAGCTCCTCTTTGAGAATGCCAACGACGACATCACCCTGTACGGCATCACCCCCGAGGGCCTGCCGGGCAGGTTCCTTCAGATAAACGGCGTCACCTGCAGGATGCTCTCGGCTACTCCAAGGAGGATATGCTCCAGCTCACGCTTGAGCAGACCCAGGCGGTGGTGGTGGGGGGCTGAATTCTTGCCTGAGAAGGATCAAGAGGCCCCCAATGCCGGAAACATCCTCATCGACAAGATCCTCATTGACAAGAACGGCAAGAGAATTCACATGGAGGTCCAGGGTGGGCTGGACAAGATGGGGTATGAAGTTCCGGCCACCACATCATCCGGCAAGGAAGCCATACGCCGCTCCAGAGACCTAAAGCCTGGTCTGGTGCTCATGGAGACTTTCCTTGGAGTGAATATTGATGGCATAGAGACCGCTATAACTTACGGACTTATAGTCAATGGATGATCTAGAGTCCCTTAATCATAGATTTCTTTCACCAGATAGATGAAATCAACGGGATAAATCAACAGAATAAGCATAGAATCACGGCGCCTTTTTAGTATCAGCTTTGAGAGAGAACCTTACGTCCGAGGTATCCACCTCCCAATCCCCCAGCCTCTCATCCGCTAAGAACCCGAGGCTTATCCAGAAATACCCCGGCACTATGGCATCCTGGCTGTGGTGTTCCACGTCGAACCTCTCGAACATATCGAAGATGGCACGCCATCCAAGCTTGCTCATCCTGGGCCTGCCCTGAACAATGTAATCTATGGAGTCCCACTCAGTAAAGACCAGCCTGTAGAGGCCGTCGAGGACTTCATCCTGACTGGTGGCGAGGAAAAAGATGCCTCTGATCTTCTCCTGGCTCAAGGTTACCTTCATGCCATCTACAAGGTGGACTTTTGCTAGATAATATCTCCCATTTGCTTCAGACGGTCGTTTCAGACATAGATATTCTAGATATAGATATTCCAGACTTAGATACTTTATTAATAGGATTTGTACTGATAAAACTGGCCTTAGTAAAATCGATGTTAACAAAACTGGCGGGTGTAGGGCCGCTTAAGGGCAAAGGAGGAGAAACCTTAAGGCGGGAGAAACTCACCGCGCGGCCTTGTAGGTCCTGGAAAACACTCCCATAATTAATTTATCATATAAGTTTATAAATCTTAGCTAGATCACCGACTCTTGAGTCAATAAAGTACTGAACTATCATCAAATCCGAATAAATCACGGGGAGTTCGTAGATCCGGAGCCCTTGGCGTGGGAAGCCTCTAAGCCAGAACCCATAGAGCTTGCGCCCCTCCGCATCTCCACAGCAAAGGGTGCTGAAAGGCAGGCTGGAA
The DNA here is from genome assembly GCA_964556405.1 of uncultured Methanotrichaceae archaeon. Lineage (GTDB taxonomy): Archaea > Halobacteriota > Methanosarcinia > Methanotrichales > Methanotrichaceae > UBA114. The sequence goes on from CAZKWM010000194.1 coordinate 3,149, forward strand.
CACGAAAACCCGGCAGCTCCAGGGTGGCCTGCCCCCCCGAACTTCCTGGCGAGGGCAGCCACGTCCACTTTATCGCTGTATAGGGAGACCCCCCAGTTCTGACCTCGCCTGCAGCAGTAGGCTATCATAATGTCGTGCTTGGAAGGGTCATAGAGTTCATCGAAGAAGAGGGAGTTGGTGGCGCCGGCATTGACAGCTATGGCCCTGAGGCCATCGAAAGTCGTCTCGAAGGCAAAGGCCCTCATGTACCTGCGGGCAAACTGCCTCTGGTAGCCCAGGATGATTATGCCGTCCCTTTTAACTTTCCCCAGGTCCACCTGGCCTTTGAACAGGCGGTCCCAGAGATCAGGGTTGTCCCTGGGATCGGTGTCGTACTGCCTCATGCCGTACTCAAAGGGCAGTATCTCCTCCTCCCACCGCTTTGGGTCCGAGTGGTCCCAGACATCGTACCTTCCCATGAGCTCTATGAAGCGAGGCATGGGCTTATTGGGATAAAGGTACTCCCAGGTAAGCTCGCAGCCCGCCTTGCCCATCGCCCTTTTGCCTTTTATGGATGCTCCTGCCCCCTCCATGGCATCTATGACGCACTTGTGGTGATCTATCCATATGAGGTTGTACTGGCTGTTCAGCTTCAGCATCTTCGATACCTGCAGGCTGAAATCCACCATGAGGACCGTGTCGCCCTTCTTAATCTTGTCCCAGGGGAAGGGCACTCCATAGCTGGCTGGGATGAGCACCGCTTCAGCGTAGACGCACTTCACAATGGCTGCGCTGCAGTGGCCGTCCAGGTCAGAGCTATGGTAAAAGCAAATGAGAGACATTTAAGTCATCTCTGCCGCGTAGACGACGGCCTTCATGATCTTCTTTCCTGCCTCGTACCCCTTCTTGAAGTCCTCGAACTCCTTGCTGTAGCCGTCGGGGTCCTTGTCCTTAAGAGGGGTAGTTATGATGCAGGCCCAACCGATATCCACGGACATAGGAGAGCCGCTGGGCTCGGTACTGCCCCCTACATGTGATTGAGCAGAAGCACACTTCCCTCGAAGCCGATCAAGATGCCGGTTATAGGATTATGAGCTTCTTTTACAACGACCGTGATGGGCTTGCCTGCGTAGTTTTGCAGGGACTTGGTCAACTACCCCTCCCTAAAGG
>CAZKWM010000195.1:0-4290 GCA_964556405.1 uncultured Methanotrichaceae archaeon
ATCTCTGCCTTCATGGTGCATAATTGGATAAGGTAATGCTGGACCAGGGAGGCACAAAGGCACGAAGAGTACTATAATCCCTAAGGTCGGCCCATTAAAAAGAGCCAAAGCATGCAGGAGGCGCAGACTTTACCATATGTGGAAGGAGTAAGGTGGCTTTGCGCCCACCTTAAAGGAGGTATACCCGAAGGTCGGCTTCCAGGCAAAGAAGGAATATCCATTGACTACACTAAAGGTCCCATCGCTCTCATCTGAGACCTGCCTTCCATCAGAGTACTTCACGGTAACTCTGACCTTGGCCAGATCGGTCTTGATGTTGGGCGACCTCCAGGAGTAGCTAGAGGACCCTGGTCCCAGATCGGCTATGTAGTAAGGATAGGTCGATCCTCCGTCCCCGGACCATCTGATCTCAATAAGGCTTGCGCTATCGAGGTCTAGACCGGTCCAGTTTATGCGGAAGGGCTTTCTGTTAAGGGTCTCTCCTCCATTGGGGCTAATCAGCCTGAAGGTATCGGGGGGAGTATCGTTGCCCTTGGAGAACTGCCAGGAGATCTCACCGCTATCTCCGACATCAGTGGCATCCACCCTGGTGAACTTGAAGTAAACGACGTGGGTTCCTTCAGCCAGGCTGCTCCAGGTGCTGTTGGGCATGGCCCATTTGATGTAACTCCAGGTGTTGATGTTGACCTGGCTCGAGGGTATCAGACTCCATTCCAGGCTGGAATATTCGTCCATCTGGTAGTAGACGCTGCTGATGAGGGCATCGGAGTTTATGGTTATGTTTGGCTCTGGCTTTTGCCCTATGGGCACATCAGGGGTCTCCTTAGGCTCTATGGTTACGTTGTAGTTGGCAGGCAGATCACCGGTGCTCACCAGGGCTATGACCGGGGCTACATTGGTGCCTGTGAGATCCTCTACGTTGAACACACCTGAGACGACATGGTCTGAGATATGGTAATCATCCGATGGTATCCAGAAGCCGCCTTTCCACAGGTAGAGTCTTAAGCTGTTTACATCCGCATGGGCATCGGATATCTCCTCATCGGTGAAGGTGACGTTTACGGAGGCAATTCCATCGGTTAAGCCCTCTAGATAGGCGGTGTAGTACTTCAGAGAGATGCCCGGAAGGATGCCCGTGATGTTGGGCTCATAAAGGAAACTGGCCGTTCCTCCGCTGGCGATCTCCTCCGTAGCATAGGAGCAGAGGGGCACGTAGAGCTTTATCCCTGCAGCTGCGTTGTCCAGGGAGAAGCAGGTGTTGCTGGTGATATCCACCATTCCTTTGGTCACGGGTGCCGTCAGCCAGGGCTGGTAAACTACGTTAGAGCCCACTATGTGGGCGTTGCCCTCCACGAAGGGGGCGCCCCTCTGGGCCCCTTCTCCTTCATCACCCCAGTAGTTGTACTTGGCCAGCACTGGGCAGGTGTTGTTGGCGTAAAGGCCCACCGCAGGGCCATAGATGTTGTTATAGATGATGAAAGGTCCCTCGGTCACAGTGGGGCTGCAGTTGGAGATCTCAATGCTTCTGGCAATGGTGGCACCCAAGAGGCTGAATCCTAGAAGCTGAACATCGGGGTCGGCGATCTTCAGGATGCTATTGGTTGTATCCAGGGGACGGAGTGTAGGGTTATCGCTCCCTATCAACAGGAGGGGCTTGTCAACCACTACGTTCTCCTGATAATCCCCGGGACCGATGGTAACCGTGCCTGTTACATCATCATCGATCATATCCTGAATAGCTGTCGCCAAAGCTCCAGATGTTAATAGGATGGTGAAAAGAACGAACCACCCCCTTTTAGCCATGGAGGATCCCTTTCCCAGAGTTTGTCATGCCTACCTCCAATTAAATTAATTTAGTAATCATCATTACAAAGTAATATTTATAGTTTATGGCAATTTCCAAAAAATCAACATTAGTAGACTATTCAAGTAGTAAGATATAGGTTAAGTTAATAAATACTAAAAATTAATATTTACTCTGTGGTATGCCTTGATCATCTCAGGGGGCTTTCAAGGCAAAGAGGATGCGCTGGATGGCCGTGGCATTGGCCAGGACTGTCACCAGGGCCGCGGCCATGACCATAAGCCTTGTATCGTAGATCCCGAGAGCCATCCCGATATAAATAAGCATGAGCCTCTCGGCCCTCTCCAGGAGGCCTCCCATCTTCTTCAGGCTGGCTGGGTCCTTGACAAGGGCCCTGTGATCGGCGTAGGCTCTGATGAAGCTGGTCATGACCGCCCCGAAGAGAAGGAGCATCATCCAGGTGTGGACCGGCACCATGAGAAATGGCTTTTCTCCTCCCAAGTAAATGTCCAGGCCCAGGATCAGGAGGAGCTCCACGTACCTGTCCAGGACGCCGTCGATGAAGGCGCCCGCCGTGGTGGAACGGTTGGTGGACCTAGCCACGGCACCATCCACCATGTCCACGAAGCCCGAGGCTGCAAAGAGGAGCAGGGCCAGAGGAAGGTTTCTCAGGACCAGGGCTATGAAACCCAAAGAGGCCGGAAGAAGGGAGAGAATGCTCCAGGTGTTGGGACTTAAGCCCAACCTGGATACGGGGCTCAAGATCTTATCGGTAACCTCTGACTTGAGGTGGGATTTGAGCATCTTCTCCTAAATTCCCTTTTCCATTTTTCTATTTATCCCATCGACTTCTCTACTTTCTTTATTTCAAAGAGGAGAGGAAGTTCTCCATCCTGTCCAGGGCTTCGATGAGCTCCTCCCTGGAGGTGGCATAGGAGCATCTCAGAAAGCCCTCGCCGCACTCCCCAAAGACGTTGCCCGGGACCACGGCCACCTTCTGCTCCTTCAGCAGAAGCTCTGCGAACTCCTGGGAGCTTAGGCCCGTAGACTTTACGGATGGGAAGGCATAGAAAGCTCCTCCGGGCTCAAAGGTATTGAGACCTATGCGGTTTAAGCCCGAGACAAATAGTCTCCTCCTAAGGTCATACTCGTGCCTCATCCTGAGCATCTCGTCCTTTCCACTTTGGAGGGCCTCCAGGGCCGCTACCTGGGCCATGACCGGGGCACAGAGCATGGTGTACTGGTGGATCTTGGTCATGGCCGAGGTGATGGGCTCGGAGCCCAGAGCATACCCTATGCGCCAGCCCGTCATGGCATGGGATTTAGAGAGGCCATTCAATATTACTGTCCTGTCCTGCATGCCCTCCAGCTGGGCAAAGCTGGAGTGCTTTCCCCGGTAGCTGAGCTTGCAGTATACTTCATCTGAAACCACCAGGAGGTCCTTCTCCACCACCACGTCCGCTATATCCTCCAGGTCCTGCCTGGTCATCACGGCCCCTGTGGGATTGTTAGGGTAAGATAGGACCAGGGTCTTGGTTTTTGGGGTGACTGCGGCCAGGAGATCCTCGGGCCTGATCTTGAACTCATCCGAGAGCCTGGTGGGAACCGACCTGGCCCTGCCACCAGCTAGCTCCGCGTCAGGGGTGTAGGCCACGTAGCAGGGCTCGGGGATCAGAACCTCGTCTCCCGGGTTCACCGTGGCCCTGAAGGCCAGATCCACGGCCTCGCTGACCCCCGTAGTTATGAGGATCTGCTCCTCGGGATCATAGGCCAGGCCTAAATCATCCCTGATACCTTCGGCGATCTTCTCTCGCAGCTCGGGCATGCCCTTATTGGAGGTATAGTGGGTGGTACCTGATTCTAAGGCGTAGATGCAGGCCTCCCTCACGTGCCAGGGGGTGATGAAGTCGGGCTCTCCTACACCCAGGGATATGGCGTCCTTCATGTTGGCTACCAGGTCGAAGAACTTCCTTATGCCTGAGGGGGGCATGGCCCTGACCTTGGTGGAGAGGTGAGCCTCGGGATTCCAGGCGTATACCTCCTTTAAACCCTGCTTCTGCTTCACGGGGATATCACCAGCCGTTTGGGCTTCTGCTTATCCTCCAGGACCACACCGTGCTCTTTGTACGTCTTCAGTATGAAGTGGGTGCACGTCGACTGGATGCCCTCTAAGGTTGCGATCTTCTCGGCCACGAAGAAGGCCACGTCCTTCATGGATTTGCCCTTGACAGTTACCTGGAGGTCGTAGTCTCCTGAGATGAGCCTCACCGAATCCACCTCAGAGAACCTGGCGATCCTCTCCGCCACCGAGTCGTAGCCGGTCTTCCTTTGCAGAGCCACCTTAAGCTCCAGCACCGCGAAGACGTACGACACTTCGAGCTTCTCCCAGTCGATCAGGGTGATGTATTTCTTGATAATCCCTGCCTCCTCCATCCCCTTGATCTTCCTGGCCACCTCCTCCTCAGACCTCCCCAGCAGTGCTGCAA